>JBPCRG010000419.1:0-2904 GCA_050997095.1 Thermomicrobiales bacterium
GTTTTCGAGGTCGACCTTGACCGTGGAGCCCGGATTCTCCTTTTGGACGCTGTCGGCCGCCTGGGTGACGTACTTCGGCTTCTTCCCGGCCTGATCGGGGTATGAGACCGTGATCGCGCCGGAGACCGCCGCCGGCGTGGCCGCCTGTGCCGACGCGCCGGACAATCCACGGGAGATCGCCACCGCGGCCCCCGCGCCCGCCGCCGCACCCTTGAGCGCTGAACGCCGACTGAACCGTTCGCTGTTCACCATTCCGCACATCCCTCACGCGATCGCGCCGGTCGGGCGACGCGCGAATTGCGCAGTTCGCCGCATCCGGAGCCGAACGGGAAGCGCCGCGGCCACCTGGCCGGGCTTGTCGATGCTACCCGTATAGCAGCCTGCATGGTTAAGGTCAAGTGAATTTCTCCCAATCGTGAGAGAGTTCAGCTATTAGTCGACCGGGAGATCAAAGCCTCGGCCGATCCTGGGCGGCAGCCTCGGCGGAACGTCGCGGCTTGACAAGCCGAGCCCATGCCCACCGACCTACCTAGTCGAGTCGCCGGGCCGAGCCTCGTCGAGCCGCAGTTCCCTGCCCTGCGCCGCCGACGCATAGATCGCGTCGATGATCCGGGTCCGCTCCAGCCCCTCCTCGCCGCCAGGACTCATCGGCGCCCCGGTGAGGATCGCGTCGACGAATCGGGTGACGATCTGGAGGTGCTCGTCCTGCGGCTGAAACCGGGGCGCGACGTCGGCCGCGTCCCCGAACAGGCGGAGGGTGCCGGTCTTCACGTAGTCGTTGACGCGGATCTCGGCCCCGCCTTCGTCGCCCATGAGGGAGATCCCGTACTCGTCGCTCGCGGCGCAATAGGCGGCCCAGCTCGCTTCCAGTTGGATCGTCGCGCCCGACTCCGTGCGCAGAAACGCGGTCGCGAGGTCTTCGACGTCGTAGCCGTCGTCCGGCCGGGGCTGGCGCTCGCGGCCGGCCCAGAATCCTTTGCCCCGCGGTCCGAACTTGGCGTAGGTGGATGCGCTGACAGTGACCACTTTGGGGTTGCCCATAAGGAAGAGCGCCATGTCGAGGACGTGGACGCCGAGGTCGATCATCGGCCCGCCACCCGCCGTCTCCTTTCGGGTGAACCAGGCGCCGTGGCCGGGGATGCCGGCGCGGCGCATCCAGAACGCCTTGGCGTAGTAGATCTCGCCGAGCTCGCCGGCCTGGACATGCTGCCGCAGCACGTCCATGTCCGCCGCGTGGCGCTTGCTCAGGAAGACGCCGAGCACCTTTCCGGCGTCGCGGGCGGCGCGCACGATCCGCTCGCCCTCGGCGGCGTTGAGGCCGATCGGCTTCTCGAGCAGCACGTGCTTGCCCGCCTCGAACGCGGCCAGTGCGACCGGCAGATGGAGATGGTTGGGCACGGCGATGCTGACCGCGTCGATCTCCGGCTGCGCGATCAGTTCGCGGTAGTCGCGGTGGAGACTCGGGATGGCGTGGTCCCGGCAGATCTTGGCGCAGCGGTCCGGCTCGAGCCCCGCCAACGCGACGATCCTCGCGCGGGGCTCCTGCGCCCAGGATGCGGCGTGGAAGATCCCGATGCCGCAGCCGATGATGCCGATCCGAAGCGGGTCCATGGCGAACCGTGTTCCTTTCTCTCGATCCAAACGCGTCCTGGCCGTCGCGTCAGGGAGGATACCGGTTCGCGGGGCCGAGCGGAGATCCATGGACAGGTCGATCGGTGGCGGACGGGCCGCGGGTACACCCGATTTTCCCCGGAGCGACGATCCCAGCCGCCCTTAGGACTATCGTAGGAAAAGGCCGGAGGCAGACCTCGGGGCTATTTCTGACCCTCAACCCCGTCCCTATACTCGGGCGCAAGGGTGGAATTCGTTCGGACTGACGCGCAGTGGAAGAGAGGCTCTCGATGGTCGACGTGCTCACGGAGATGCTTGGCCGCCTAAGGACCGACAATGACCTCGATTTGGCGGCGATCAGCGCCGACGGCTTGATGGTCGCCTCGGATCATGGCGAGGGATTCGACGCGGAGGGCGTCTGCGCGACCGCCGGAGACGGCTACCTGATGATGACCGCCCTCGGCAGCGAGCTGCATCGCGGCGAGCAGGAGATGCTGACGATCGAATACTCCGCCGGCACGGTGCTCGTCTGCCCGCTCGAGCATGCGGCGGTGCTCGTGATGCTGACCGGCAGCGCGGTCAATCTGGGGCGGCTGCGGCTCGCCGCGCGGCGCTTCCAGGCCCAATACTTGCAGACCGCCGCGATGGCCGCCTAGGGCCGGTCCCGCGTCGGGCGTGAGGATGGCGCGGGGAGGCGGATGCGTGGGCGGAGAGCAAGGTCGACCGGTGGAAAGGGAGGATGCTCCGCGGGAGGGCCGGCCGCCGTCGACCTACCGGGGCGCAGGCGTCGACATCGATGCCGCGGCCCTGGCGCTTGACCGGATCAAGGGCCACGCCCATTCCACCTTCGGGCTGTCGGGCGCGGCGGCCCCGATCGGCCACTTCGGCGGCGTCTACCGGCTCGACGCCGGCGGCGATCGCCTGCTGGTGGCGAGCGCGGACGGGATCGGCACAAAGCTCAAGCTCGCCTTTCTCGTCGGCGGGTCCGCGCACGCGCGGGTCGGGTCGGATCTCGTCAACCACTGCGTCGACGACATCCTGGCCTGCGGCGCGTCGCCGCTCTTCTTTTTGGACTACGTGGCGATGGGCCGACTGGACGGCGCGACGCTGGAAGGGCTCGTCGGCGGGATGGCGGCGGCCTGCCGCGACAACGGGCTGGCTTTGATCGGCGGCGAGACCGCCGAAATGCCGGGACTATATAGCGATGGCGAATATGACGCGGCAGGATTCATTGTGGGAGTCGTGGAACCGGAACAGTTCATCGACGGCCGGGCCGTCCGGGAAGGCGATCTC
>JBPCRG010000699.1:0-3042 GCA_050997095.1 Thermomicrobiales bacterium
GGCAGTAGCGAATTGGGCATAGCGACAGGCTTTGATCCCCCGGCGCCACTCCGCGACGAAACCCGCGCGGAAGACGTCGCCGGCGCCGACGTCGAAGACGACCTGAGCGGGCGGCACGGGCATCGACCGGATCGCGCCACGGTCGAGGACGTGGACGGCCTCCCCGCCGCTGGTGACGGCGGCGACGGGCAACCCCTGCTCCGACATCCAGCGCAGCGCCGAGGCGGTGTCGGGCCGCCCGGAGATCATCCGCGCCTCGGCGTCGTTCATCACCGCGAGGTCGGCGAGGGCGAAGGCGGCGCGCAGGGTCGCGACCGCCTCGGCCTCCCCGCCCATCCAGGAACCGGCGCGATAGTTGGGGTTGAAGCAGATCGAGGCGCCCAGCGTCTTCGCCCGCCGCGCCAGATCCATCGAGGCGTCCCGGAGAAGCGCCGACCGCAGCGAGCCCTCGGTGAGGTCGAAGACGGCGGCGCGGCTGAGATAGGAATCGGGGATCTCCGCCGACGTCAACGTCGAGAGCGGATCGGAGAGGCCGGGGAAGCGGTAGAAGGCGAAGGTTTTGGCTCCGCCGGTGTCGACGCTGGCCAGGGCGACGGGGGTCAGCTGCCCGTCGACCTCCCCGACCGCCGAGACGTCGACGCCGCAGCCGCACAGCTGTCCGACCATCCAGCGGCCGAGATCGTCGGCGCCGACGCGGGAGATGAAGCCGACCCTGGCGCCGAGCGCGGCCGCGGCGGTGACGAAGATGGTCGCCGAGCCGGAGGGCAGCAGAGTCAGCACCTCCGCGGCGTCGCCGAGGGCCATCCCCGCCCGCGGCGGCGAGATCTCCGCCATCATCATCCCGATGCCGATCACGTCCAGGTCGCGTGTCATGCCAATCCCCTTTTCGGCGAATGATAGGATGCCGAACGGAGTCGGGGGCTGGGAGCAACGCGTAACCGATGAGCGGACAGGGAGAGCAGAGATGGGGATCGTGAGCGGGCGGGGGATGCTGGCGGCGGCGCGGGAGGGCGGATATGCGGTGCCGGCGTTCAACGTCTTCGACCTCGAGATGACGCAGGCGGTGCTGCAGGCGGCGGAGGCGGAGCGGGCGCCGATCGTGGTCCAGGTCAGCCCGCGGACGATCGCCTACGCGGGGCTGGCGGCGATCGCCGCGATCGTGAGGACGCTGGCGGAGGGCGTCGCGGCGCCGGTCGCGCTCCATCTCGACCACGGGCCGGATCTGGAGACGTGTCGGCGGGCCCTGGGCGAGGGGTTCACCTCGGTGATGTTCGACGGGGCCGCGCTGCCTTGGGCGGAGAACGTGACGAGGACGCGGGAGGTCGTCGCGCTCGCGCACGAACACGGGGCGGGCGCGGAGGCGGAGCTGGGCGAAATCGGCCACGCCTCGGCGGGCGACCCGGGGGCGAGCCGGACCGATCCCGCGGAGGCGGCCCAGTTCGTCCGGGAGACCGGGATCGACGCGCTGGCGGTCGCGATCGGGACCGTGCATGGGATGGCGACGACCGGGGCGACGATCGACCTGCCGCTGGTCGAGGCGCTGCGGCGGACGGTCGGCGCGCCGTTGGTGATGCACGGCTCGTCGGGGGTGGACGACGCGTCGCTGGTCCGCGCGATCGCCGCCGGGGTCGCCAAGGTGAACCTCTCCACCGCACTCCAGGTCGCCTTCATGGACGCCTTGCGCGCGAGCGCGATCCTGCCGGGCCACGAGACGGACGCCCGCAGCGTGCTCGGCGACGCGCGCTCCGCGGTCGAGGCGGCGGTGCGGCGCCGGATCCGGCTGGTCGGCGCGGCGGGCCGGATGGGGTAGGGGCTGGGGGCTGGGGAGTGTCGGCCAACTATGCGGGGGCTTCAAGCGGGATCCACAATGCCGTCCCCCATTTTCCCGTCGTCCTGTTTCCCCGTCAGCCTGAGGGAACGCCCGTCATTCTGAGGGAACGAAGGATCTCTTGCCGCGAGGCAATCTCTTGCGGTGAGGCAATCTCCCGTTGTTCGGCAACCCCCCGTCGATCCACGCGGATTGGGCGGCGACGATCGCTGCGGCGAGAGATCCTTCGTTACCTCAGGATGACGGCGGTGGAGGCGCTCCCACCATGTCATTCTGAGGAACGAAGAATCTCGTCGGTCTCTGCACTCCCAAAGAATGGCCGTGGTCAAACCACCGAATGGTTTGTGCATCAGCGTCTGTCCGTGATGGAACCGACGACGATTCTCGCTTCGCTCGACGCGATTCCTCGACTCCTCCTGTGGGCTGCGCTCGGTATGACGGGTGTGGGGCGCCGACGTCGGCGGCGGCGGCGGCGATGATGCACAGACCAATGAAGTAACAAAGGATGCCGGTGAGAGGGGTGGCGCTTTGTCTGCGCCGCCCCTGATCCAGCCGGGGCGGGAAGCGGGTTCCGAACCGCGATAGACTGGCTTCCTCGATGTCGTCGTTCCGTCGGAGGTCTTTCACGATGAAATCCCCTCACCTTGTTCGTGCGCTGGTCCGGTTGCGCTGGGCGGGTCTGCTCGTGCTGGCGGCGCTGACGTTGGCAGAGCCGAGCCTCGCCGCGGCGAAATCGGTGCAGGGGAACCGGTACGACATCACCCTGACCGTGGCCGACGACGGGACCTTCCATGTCACGGAGCGGCTGCAGGCGACGTTCAGCGACGGCCCGTTCCATTTCGGCTTCCGGGACATCCCGCTAAACCGGGTCGGGGCGATCGGGCATGTCGCGGTGGCCGAGGAGAGTGGCGGGAAGCGGATTCCGTATGCATTGACGCAGGCGGAGCAGTTCACGCAGGCTCCGGCGACGTTCGAGGCCGTCGAGCGCAATGGCACGCTGCATGTCGAGTACGGGTTCGCGCCGCTCGACAACGGGCAGCGGACGTTCGTGATCGAGTACGACGCGACGTCGGCGCTGCGGGTCTATCTGAACGAGACGCCGCCGAACACGCCTAGCCAAGGCTTCCTTTACACCGGTGGGTCGCATCGGTGGCCGATCGCGGCACTGCCGGCTCGCCGGCGTCATCCCGTGGCGTGCCCCTTCTCCAGCATGA
>JBPCRG010000449.1:0-2969 GCA_050997095.1 Thermomicrobiales bacterium
CCGCGAACAGGATCGCGACCAGGCCGACGACCGTGAACGAATCGAGGAACCAGTCGGCGTAGCGGGTCCGGGGTCGGAGATCGTCCGAGTTGAGGAAGAAGAAGAGGCGGATCGTGTTGTCCAGCGACTCCTATAGACTGAATGAGATGCCGAAGTCGCGCTCGTCCAGCAGCCAGAACCCCAGGGTGCCGTAGGCGAGCGCGAAGGAGACGCTGCCCGCGAACTGGATCAGGCCCTGACGGATCGTCGGCAGGTCGCTGCGCACGCGGAAGCGCCGGCGATAGACCCACAGCGACGCCAGATTGACGGCGGCGACGATCGCGACCACGTAGTCGTGCCGCTTGCCGAGGTGGGTGACGAGCGCGCCCGAGAGGACCCCCATGGCCACGATCCACGCCACCCGTTTCCGCCTGAGCAGCGAGTACGAGAGGAAGATGAGGAGGAACCCCGCCACCAGCGTGAACGTGCGCGAGGCGTCGGCGGGGGCGAACCTCGAATACGCCTGAAGCCGGTTCATCCGCCGCGGGATCGAGGGGGCGAGCACGGAGAGCACGCTCAGGAGTCCGGTCACGCCGGTCAGCAGCGCCGGGAAGAGGGCCGGGGCGGCGCGGGCCCCCTTTCGCGTCCGCTCCTGGATCGCGACGGCGACGAGCAGCGGCAGCCAGAGCTCGCCGACCCGGTAGAGCACGGTCGCGCCGAGCGCCTCGACCTTCGACACGCCGAGGCGTTGCAGCGACACCGCCATCGACAGCTCGACGACGCCGATGCCCTGGAAGACGGGGGCCAACAGGAGAAAGAGCGTGCCGACCGCGTAGCCCGCGGCGGCCACGGCGATCGAGGAGTGGACCCCCACCGCGCGGAGACTGGCCCAGAGCAGGACGGCGCCGAAGACATCGACCCCGATCGCGAAGAGCAGCGGCGGCGCCAGACGGCGCGGCGTGATCCCGTGGCTTCGCGCCTGGTCGACGAAGACCCGGGCCCGGCGGGGGATTCGCGCCTCGACCTGCCCGGGCACGCGGATGCCGCCGAGGAGCAGCATCAGCGCCCCGAACATCAGCAGCACGATCACGACCAGCGCCACGGTGCCGAACAGCACAAGGGACGACGCGTTGTGGTGGATCACGAGCCAGCCGACCACGGGCAGCAGAAAGATCGCGAACGACGTGTGGCCAAGCACGGAGAAGAGGACCGTCACCAGCACGATGTCGTCGGCGGTCACCCCGTAGCGCGACAGCTTGCGGATGAGCAGAAGCACGGACGGCGGCCCGCCGGCGGGGACGAGCGTCGAGAAGAGATGGCGTTGAAGGTTCGCCTCGGTCACCGGTCCGATCGGCACCCGTTTGCCGAGCATGCGGAAGAGCTGGACATGCTTGGCGGCGAAGAGCAGCTGGATCACGACTTCGACGAGCAGACCGGCGAGCAGCCAGAGCGGATTCGCCGTGCGCAGGACGTGGCCGATGTCGACGAGCTCACGGCGCTCTCTGTAAAGGAAAAATGCGGCAAGACCGAGGAAGAGCGTCATCCAGACGGCGATGTTGACGCGCTTGGCGCCCGCGATCGAGCGTGCGAGCGTCTCCCTCACCTGCTCCCGCCAGCCTCCGGGCGACGGATCGGCGGCGCCGTCTCCATCCTCGAAGGGGAAGGTCTCAACGCCCTCAGTCGACACGCGGACGATGCTCCTTCAATGACATGACCCGTGGGACATGACCCGTGGACAACCGAATCCACCCAGATTTCACTCTAGACGCCCCGCCCGCGCTTTGCGAGGTAACGGCGGCAACGCCCACCGATCCTCCGATGCAGCGGGCGCGCCAATCCGTGCCGGGTGCGTAGTCTTCGACCGGCCCGCGTCTTTCAGCGACGATGACTCTACCCTATGATGATCGAAATCTGAAGATGCCGACCATGGGGAGGTCCGCGATGAGAACGACCTGGCTGCGCTGGCTGACGATCACGGTCACCGCGTGGACCTGCGGCGTGATCCCTCCGCTCGCCCCTGACCCTGCGTTCGCGGCCGATCCGCCCGCGATCGACGCCGTCTACCGCGGCAACGCCGCGCGCACGGGCGAGATGCCCGGCCCCGGGCCCGAGGGCGCGCCGACGCTGAGGTGGCGCTACCCGACGCAGGCTCCGGTCGTCGTCGGGGTCGCGGTCGCCGCCGGGGTCGTCTACGCGGGCAGCTGGGACCATCGCCTGTACGCGATCGACCAGGCGACCGGCGCGACGAGGTGGATCTTCACCGCGGGCGCGGGCTTCTACTCGTCGCCGACCGTCCACGGCGGCCTGCTCTACGCGGGCGGGAACGACGGCGTCCTCTACGCGATCGCCACCGCCGACGGGACCGAGCGGTGGCGCTTCACCGCGGACAAGCCCGTCTGGTCGTCACCGGTCGTGGTCGGCGGCGTGCTCTACGTCGGCAGCATCGACGGCTCGCTCTACGCGCTCGCCAGCGACACCGGCAGACTCGTCTGGCGGCTCGACACCCTCGGCGCGATCTGGTCCTCGTCCCCGGCAGTCGCGGCCGGCGTCGCCTACATCGGGGTCGCTCCGCGCTCCGCGGGGAGCGAGGGCCGGATGATCGCGGTCGACCTTGGGACGGGGCGCATCGTCTGGTCCTTCAAAACCGTCCAGCCGGTCTACAACTCGGCCGCGGTCGCCGACGGGATCGTCTATTTCTCCAGCCACGACGGCGCGCTGCACGCCTTGGAGGCGAAGACCGGCGGCGAGGTCTGGAGCCGACGCCCGGAGGCGGGGATCGGCTCGTCGCCCGCGGTCAGCCTGGGCCGCGTCTTCGCGTCCAGCCGCGACGGCTCCATCGACGCCTTCGCGGCGGACTCCGGCCGACCACTTTGGAGGATCAAAACCGGCTTCGTCCTCGGCACCTCCCCGGTGGTCGGCGGCGCAGCGGTCTACGCCCAAAAAACCGAAGGCCGCGTCGGCGCCTACGATGCCGCGACGGGCGCCACGCT
>JBPCRG010000475.1:0-7570 GCA_050997095.1 Thermomicrobiales bacterium
GCCGAGAACCGCGCCGGGCCCGACCGTCGCGGCCGCACAGATCTGGGAGGATCGTTCCATGCGCCGTCTCGTCCTCGCCGTCACCCTCTTGCTGTCGATGGGGCTGGTGCCCCTAGCCGCCGCCGCCCAATCGACTCCGGAACCGGCCACGATCGACACCGCCGAATTCGGGCCGGTTCCGGCCGCCGCCCTCGGTCCGGCGATCCCCGCGAAGGGGTACCTCGTCGAAGAGATCCGCGACGGGGTCTACTGGATCACCGACGGGCTCTACCAGGCGATGTTCCTCACCACCGGTCAAGGCGTGATCCTGGTCGACGCGCCGCCGTCGATCGGCCCCAATCTCCTCAAAGCGATCGCGGAGATGACCACGGAGCCGGTGAAGTACCTCGTCTACAGCCACCACCACGCCGACCACATCGGCGGCGCGGGCCAGTTCGCCGGCGCGACGATCGTCGCGCAGGACGAGACGGCGGCCCTGCTGAAGCGCGACGCCGACCCGAACCGCCCGCCGCCGACCGTGACGTTCGCCACCGGCTACACCTTGACGGTCGGCTCCCAGACGCTCCAGCTCGACTACCACGGCGTCAACCACGAGCCGGGCAACATCTTCGTCTACGCCCCGCGCCAGAAGGTGCTGATGGCGGTCGACATCGTCTTCCCCGGCTGGGTGCCGTTCCCGTACCTGGCCGTGTCCAAGGACGTCCCCAACTTCATCGCCTCGCACGACCAGATGCTCGCCTACGACTTCGAGACCTTCGTCGGCGGCCATCTGACCCGGCTCGGCGCCCGCGGGGACGTCGAGACTTCGCGCGACTACGTCCTTGACGTCAAGGCGAACGCCGCCGCGGCCCTCAAATCGGTCGATGTCGGCAAGATCGCCGGGCGGGTCGGGCCCGGCAACCCGTGGGCGCTCTTCCGGGTCTACCTCGACACGGTCGCCCAGACCCGCGCCGACGCCACGATCCCGGTCTGGAAGGACCGCCTCGGCGGGACCGACATCTTCACCTTCAGCCACTGCTGGGCGATGGTGGAGAGTCTGCGCATCGACTGAGATTCGAGCGCCGCAGATGACCGCCCCGCGCACGCGTGCGGGGCGGCCCCAAAGCCGGAAGCTATGTCGAGGCGGATTTCGACGCCCCGTGACGTCGCGAATTTGAGCAGATGGTCCGAGGGAGGGACAGGGGCATGACGTCGCCATCCGAAGCATTTCCGACTGAGGGCATGGCCCTCACCCACCTGCTGGTGGTCGCCGACCTGGACCGCGCGCGCCGGTTCTACGTCGAGGTCTTGGGCGCCGAACTGCACCGCGAGTACGGCGGCACGTCGTGCGTCCTCAACTGGCTCGGAGGCTGGCTCCTCCTGGTGACGGGCGGAGGACCGACCGACGACAAGCCGGGGATCGCCTTCGCCCCGCCGCGCGATCCGGACATCGTCGCCCACGCGATGACGGTCCACGTTCCGGATTGCGGGGCCGCCCATCGAGTCCTATCCGGGCGCGGAGCCGCCTTCCTGACGCCCCCGGTCGACCGGGGCGCGGAGATCCGGGCCTTCTTCCGCGATCCCGACGGCCACCTCATCGAGATCAGCGAGGCGCGGTGAACCTCGCCAAACGCACGACGGATTCTCTGCCCACCGAGCGTCTCGAAGCGGAGAACCGATGCGCGGCTCGCCGGCTTTCGGGCGGGCCGCATCCGGCAACAGGATGGCGGTCGACAAAGTACGGAGCGGTGGGGGCCCTTCGAGACGTCCAAACGGTTGCGCACGGTGGAGAACCCGGCAAATGCGGACCAGTCGTGTCCGGATTGCCTCGTAGGCTGGGACGTGGCGACGGCGTGGCGTGGCCGGATCGGATCGAGATCGAGGAGTGGCCCCTTGACCGCGCATGACAACGACGACAACGATGGACGGCATGATTTCGACTATTTGCACGGCAGGTGGCGCATCCGGAACCGGCGCCTCAAGGCGCGGCTCGCCGGCTGCACCGACTGGGAGGAGTTCGACGCCACCCAGGAGTGCCATCCGGTGCTCGGCGGGATCGGCAACGTCGACCACTTCCACTCCGTGTTCCCGGACGGCACGCCGGTCGAAGGCATGACCGTCCGCATCTTCGACCCACGGGCGCGCCTATGGAGCATCTCCTGGGCGGACAACGTGGCCTGCCGCCTCCTGCCCCCGGTCTTCGGCGGCTTCAGCGACGGCCGGGGCGTGTTCCACGGCGAGGATGTCCTCGATGGCAAGCCGATCCGCGTCGTCTTCCGTTGGGGTGGAATCACCGCCGACTCCGCCATCTGGGACCAAGCCTTCTCCGCGGACGGCGGCCAAACCTGGGAGACCAACTGGCGGATGTTCATGACCCGCGAAGGGTAGGGACGATTCAGCGTGCCCGAGTCCATGCTTGGCGGACGTCCCAACAAAGATCACTCAAGCGGCAGCGGATCCGGGACGTCGACGCCGTGGCCGGCGAAGTGGCGCACGTTTTTGGTGTAGACGGGAGCCGACATCCGGATTGCCCGGACTCCGAGCACGGCATCGACGAAGCCGAGGCCCGGCGTTCTCGCCCACCGCGCCAAGGCCTCGGTCAACAGGTCACGCTCCGAGATGACCCCGGGGAAATTCAGGACGCCGGTCACGAAGTCCGCGATGTCTTGCCGCGACATCTGCCGCGCGAACCTCGGCAGGGTGCAGGTCAACTCGTGGACGATGAGTGGATCGACGATGGCTTGCACCGACCCTTCAGAGAGCGCGCCAAGGAAGCCGAGACATTCGGCGCTGTGCGAGTCGCGGGCGAGAGCGTGGATGAAGACGTTGGTGTCGATGAAGCCGTCACTCATCCTCGCGTCGCATCCGTTCGGCAAATTCCTCGGCCAACTCGCGATGCGCCGTCTCACGGACGAGGTCGTCGTCGTACGGCTCATCCACGCCGAACCGTTCGACCATCTCCTCCAACGTCATCGGCCGGAACGACGCCAGTTCCACCAAGCCCGGTCCGATGGTGCGAACGAACAGCGTGTCCCCGGGGGAGATGCCCGCCGCTTTCCGCACCCCCGACGGCAGCGTGAACTGTCTCCGGGATTGAACCTTGACCATTGTCATCGGATTTCCTCCTGTGGGGGGTCGTGAGCTAGTGCTGATGCAGCAATATCGTGATTGCGCAGCAAAAACCGGAGCAAGTATGCAGTCGTGACAAAAGCGCCGCAACGCGTTCGCGGTGAACGCGGACGACGTGTTTGACACGGCTGAACGAAGTCTTTAATGATTCGGTCAGCGCCGAACGGTCTCCCCCGATCTCCGGACTGAGCGAAGGATGGGCTCTCCGCTGTCACTCCGCCTCGGCCGGCGCGAACACGACGATGATCGCGAGGTCTTCGACGATGTCGTGGAAGCGGTGGGCGTCACGGGCCGGGACGTAGATCGTCTGCCCCGGCTCGACCGCCACCGTCTCCCCTTCGCAGGTGAATCGGCCGCGGCCGGAAAGGACGACGTAGACCTCGTCCTCCGCATGCGGCTGCTGCGGATCTGCCGACCCGGCGGGCAGCAGGTAGAGCCCCGAACTCATCGCGGGCACGCGCAGAAACTCGTGGTAGAGCCGGCCGCCCGCCGTGTGCGCGCCGCGCAGACCGCCGATCGGAAACGATTGCAACGCCATCTCGGGAATCCTTTCCTCGCTTGCGGCCGAACGGTGACCGAATCATCGCGGACGCGTTCTCCGCCGCGCCAGACGCCGATCCTCCGCTCCGTCGATCGATCGGCGCATGTGGAGCGGACCGGCCCGCGTCAGAAGAGGCGGATCAGGGCGACCCCCGCCACCAGCAGCAGCGCGCCGAGGATGCGCGGCGGATTGATCTCGTGCCGGGGCAGGCCGATCAGGCCGAAGTGGTCCATGACCATCGCGGCGATCATCTGGCCCAGAATCACCAGCGCGAAGAGCACGGAGCTGCCGAGCCGCGTGACCAGGACCAGCGCCACCGCGACGTAGACGGCGCCGAGGAGGCCGCCGGTCCACACCCACCACGGAGCCCCCGTGAACTTGGACATCTCCGGCACCGGACGCCCCTTCGCGATGGTCGCCAGGGTCATCAGAAACAGGGTCGAGACCGAGGTCGAGATCAGCGCCGCGTGCCAGGGGTCGCCCAGCTGCACCCGCATCTTGCCGTTGACGCTGGCCTGAATCACCACGAATACACCGATCGCGACGGCCGCGAGCACGTACACCACTGTCATGGCCCGCACGGAACCTCCTCGCGTGAAATGCAGTGGGTCCGCCTCCATCAATCCCCCGGGTCGGGCGTCGGCTTCGCATCCTGCCAGAACCGGAGCACGGCGGCAAGCGGGGCGCCGTTCTTGCTTACGCAAAAGGATAGGCCGTTCGGGCTATGTCAGAATAGGAGTATCCGGAGGGGCATCGGGTGACCATCGGCGAATGGCGTCTGGCCCGAGCGGCCGTCAAGATTGGACGTAGTGGGGACGAGTGGAACGATGGTGGATCCCTGACGACGCGGAGCAGACGGAAGGCGGTTCGGAGATGGATCATGCGATGTCCTCGGGTCGGCGCATTCCTGTTGACGGACGCGCATCGATCGACGGGGAACGGGAAGACACCCTCGGTTTCCCCGCGGGACTGCTCCTGCTGATCCCCTTCGGCCTTCTGTTGTGGGCCCTGCTCGCCTGGGTTGCCGTCTCCTTCGTCTTCTAAACCTCGCATCCTCGACACACCACCTCCCGGATCGCTGGATCACCGGGCGGGAAACGTGACCCCGCACCCGGTCCCTGTCGATCCGGGCCCCCGGGCCGCGCTCCTGCCGTATGATTCGGCGTCGGCATCTTTGCGGACCACGCCACTCGATCGACGGGCGCATGCGACGGCCACCTCGCTCCCACCTCTCGGTGATCATCTCCGCCACGCTCTACGCGTTCTTGGCGTTTCTCGCGATCCAGGTCTTCTACGACTGGGAGCTCGACCGCAAGGGCCTGCACCGCGGCGGGTTCCATCCCGAACGGGTGATCCAGAACACCTTTGACATCCACCTGATCAGCTTCCTCGTCTGGCTGGCGATCCTCGTCGCCAGCGGTCTGCTGATCGAGCGGTTTCAGCGCGCCCTCTCGATCGCGCTCGCGGCCGCCCGCCGGCGCTCGGACGAGCTGGCGCTCGTCTCCGACGTCGGCGCCGCGATGAGCGAGCCGTCGTCGACCGAGGAGATCGCCGCCGCGTTTCTCCGGCGGATCGGCTGGGTCTTTCCCGTGGGCACCGCCGTCGCGCTGCTGAGCCTCGGGCGGGAGAAGCCATCGCCAGACGTGCTGGCGGCCGTCGGCGTCGACCCCGCCGGGCTCCGTTCCGGTCTCGATGGCGTGTCCCCGGTCGACGATATGTTCGCGGCGTCTGCGGCGTCCATCGTCGCGGACGTGGCGACCGAGCCTGAACGTGCCGGAGCGTTTTTCCGCAGATTCCCCGCGGCCGCGGGGGCCCGGAGTTTCGCCGTCGCGCCGCTCCCCGCGCGCGCCCAACTCATCGGCTCGCTCGTGGTCTGGAACCCGCTTCCGGGGGCGATCGACGCCGAGCACGTCGGGCTGCTCACCTCTTTAGGCCGCCACCTCGCCGGTGCGCTGGCCAACGCCGACCTCGTCGCCCGGGCGACCGGGCGCGCCGAGCGTCAGGCGGCCCTGAACCGGCTCGCCCAACGGATGCGCGCGACGCTCGACCTCCGCGAGATGGCCGCGGTCGCGCTGCCGGAGATCCGCGCGCTCCTCCAGGCGGCGTCCGTCCGGATCTCGGTGGACGGCGGTGCGCCCGGGTCCGCGTTCGACATGGTTTCGCCGGAGGATCCGCCTCCCGCTCCGCGCCCCGGGATCGGGGAGAGCACGCGGAACGACCCGTCCTCCGGCGGTGGGCGACTCCTCGCGCCGATGGTGGCCGCCGGTCAGACGTTCGGGGTGCTCACGCTCGATCGCGGGGCAAGCGGCCCCGGCTGGTCGGACGATGATGCCGCGGCCGCGGAGGCGGTCGCGCACGAGCTCGCGCTCGGCGTCGCCACCAGCCACGCATTCGAGCGCCAGCGCGCCGCCGTCCGCGAGCTGGAGCGGCTCAACCGCGCGCAGACCGATTTCGTCGCGATGGTCGCCCACGAGTTTCGGACCCCGCTCACCGGGATCCAGGGTTTCAGCGAGATCATCCGCGACTACGATCTCTCGGCGGAGGAGATCAAGGAGTACGCAGGCGACATCAACGCCGACGCCCGCCGCCTGAGCCGGATGATCACCGCCCAGCTCGACGTGGATCGTCTCCAATCCGGGCGGATCGTGCTGCAGCGAGAGGTCCTCGATCTGAACCGGCTGCTCCGCGACGTCGTCGAGTCGATGAGCCAGCTTGCGCCGCAGTACGCGGTCGCGCTCGAGCTCGCGCCGGATCTGCCGCCCGTCCTTGCCGACCGCGACCGCCTGATCCAGGTCGCGACCAATCTGCTGGGCAACGCGATCGCCTTCTCCCCGCCCGATTCGCCGATCGAGGTCCGCTCCCGTGGGATGGACGGCTGCGTCCGGGTGATGGTGCGGGATCGTGGGGTTGGCATCGCGAAGGAGCATTTGGACCGCATCTTCGAGGCCTACGTCCGGCTGGGGACGGCGCGGCCGGGCGGCGTGCCCGGGATCGGGCTGGGTCTGGCGATCGTCCGGCTGATCGTCGAGCTCCATGGCGGCCGCGTCTGGGTGGAGAGCGCGCCCGGCGAGGGCGCCGCCTTCTTCGTCGAGATTCCGCACTCCGCCACCGACGTCGACCCGCAGGAGGAGACGGGCGATGGCCAGAATCGTGCTGTGTGAGGACGACCCCTCCATCCAGAAGCTTGTGCAGGCGGCCCTGCGCCCGACTGGACACGAGGTGCTCGTCGCGGGCGACGGCGTCGAGGGGTTGAGGCTGATCGACGAGAGCCGGCCGGATCTGGTGCTGACCGACCTGGCGATGCCGCGCCTGGGCGGGCTGGACCTCGTCGATGCGCTGAAGGCGCGGCCCGGACTGGCGGCGATTCCCGTCGTTCTGGTCACCGCCTCCGTGCAGCGCGCCCAGCTCGACGAGGCGTACCGGCACGGCATCGACGGGCACCTGGAAAAGCCGTTCAGCGCCCGGGACCTCGTCGACATCGTCCGCCGATTCGTCGGCGGCGTCGCCAGGAGTACCATAGCCGGGTGAACACGACGCGATGCGCAGACTCGCCCGAAGCGATGGGAGAGGACCGACGACGCGGGCGCCCGCCCATGCTCGGCCGCATCCTCCTCGTCGAGGATGAGGAGAGCGTCGCGCGCCTGGTGCATCGCGCGCTCTCGCTCGAGGGCTACGCCGTGACGGTCGCCCGGGAGGGTCGCCGCGCGATCGAGATGTGCCGCGCCGCCCGGCCGGATCTGCTGCTGCTCGACCTCACCCTGCCCGGGATGGACGGCATCGAGATCTGCCGCCGCCTGCGCGCGTCGTGGGATGCGTCCGCGGAGCCGTCGACCCCCATTCTGATGCTGACCGGGCGGGACGCGGTGCGCGACCGCGTCGCGGGCGTCGGCGCCGGAGCCGACGACTATCTCGTCAAGCCGT
>JBPCRG010000506.1:0-3856 GCA_050997095.1 Thermomicrobiales bacterium
CGGTAGAACGCGACGCGGTCGCCGTCCACGTGGCCGAGGAGGCCGAAATCCGGGCTCCGGAAAGTCTGCAGGCGGTAGGTCGAGGTCTTGGTGACCTCGCGCGCGGCATGGATCTCGTCGTTGAGGACGACCAGCACGCCGAGGTCGCGGGCCTCCGGCGCGATCGCGGTCCGGATCGCGGCCACTAGGTTCATGCCAGCATCCGAACTCACCGCGCTCGATGGCCTTTGCGCGCCGACGAGCACCACCGGCATCTCGGTCTTGAGCGTAAGCGACAGCGCGTAGGCGGTCTCCTCCAGCGTCGCGGTGCCGTGCAGGATGACCACTCCGGTCACGTCCGGACCGAGGCCCGAGATAGCGCGGCCGATCTCGACCCAATCCTTGGGGCCTATGCTCGTCGAACCGACCGCCCGGAACGGGAACGGCACGCAATCGGCGACGCGATCCACCTCCGGCGTGCGGGCGAGGACTTCCGCAGGCTCGAGCTTGCGGCCCGTGTCCGGGTAATCGAGAACGTCGAGGCTCGACGCGGCCATCGAACAAATCGTGCCGCCGGTCCCGATGACGGCGACTCGCGGCTTGGCTGACGTCATGCGGACTGCTCCTGTGGCCCCGACCGGCGCCGGGCGCCGGATGGAAGGCAGCTCTCATGAACGCAGCCGCCCACGCCTCGATACGCCTTCTCGTCCTCCCCGGCGACGGGATCGGGCCGGAGATCTCGGCCGCGACGGCCGCGGTCCTGCGGGCGCTCGGCGAGGTTGCCGATGTGGGCGTCGCGTTTGAGAAGGCCGCCATCGGCTTCGCGGCGCTGGCGGAGAGCGGCACGACCTTCCCGGACCGGGTGCTAGAAGCGGCCCGCCAGGCTGACGGCGTCGTGCTCGGGCCGGTGTCGCACAACGCCTACCCGCCGGTCGCCGAGGGCGGCCTCAACCCGTCCGGCGAGCTGCGACGGCGCCTCGACCTCTACGCCAACATCCGGCCGGCCCGCACTCCACCCGGCTTCCCGAGCCGGGTCGGCCGACCGGTCGACCTCGTCATCGTGCGCGAGAACACGGAGGGCTTCTACGCCGACCGCTCGATGTTCCTCGGCCCCGGCGAGATGATGCCGACAGCCGACCTGGCGCTGGCGATCCGCAAGATCACGCGCGAGGGCTCGACCCGAATCGCCGAGAGCGCCTTCGCGATCGCCGGGCAGCGACCGCGCTGCCACGTGACCGCGGTGCACAAGGCCAACGTGTTGCGCGTCTCGGACGGGCTCTTCCTGGATTGCGTGCGGGCGGTGGCGGCGCGCCATCCCGACATCGCCTACGAGGAAAAGATCGTCGACGCGATGGCCGCGCTCCTCGTCCGCGACCCGGGTGCGTTCGACGTGATCGTCACGACCAACATGTTCGGCGACATCCTGTCGGACGAAGCATCCGAGATCGCCGGCAGCCTCGGCCTCGCGGCCTCGCTGAATGCGGGGCGCGACCACGCCGTCGCGCAGGCCCAGCACGGTTCGGCCCCGGACATCGCGGGCCGCGACGTCGCCAATCCCGCCTCGCTGATCGGATCGGCCGGCATGCTGCTCGGCTGGCTCGGGGAGCGGCGCGGCCACCCGAAGCTGACGCGGGCGGCGCATCTCCTCGACGACGCCCTCGACCACGTCCTCGCCGATCCCGCCGGCCGCACGGCCGATCTCGGCGGCCCCCTCGGCACACGCGCGTTCACGCGGCGGGTGATCGAGGCGGTGCGGGCGGGTGGCGCATGAGCCCTTCTCGCCGGCATCCCGCGCGCCTAAAGTGATCTCGATTCACGCGGCCTCACCCGCTCACCCCGACGGACGTCGGGGTCCAGCCGAACGCTCGACCGGATATCCGGCTTTAGCCGGTATGAGCGGTGAGGCCAGACTTTAGTTGGGCGCTGTCCCGGGCGAGCGGAGCGGATCGAGCATGGCCTTTGCGACCACGGACGATGGCGTCCGCCTCCATCTGGAAGAGACCGGGTCGGGGGCGCCGATCGTTTTCGTGCACGAATTCGCTGGCGACGCGCGCAGCTGGGAGGCGCAACTGCGCCATTTCGGCCGGCGTCACCGCTGCGTCGCCTTCTCGGCCCGGGGTTACCCGCCGTCCGACGTCCCGGAGAACGCGAAGGCCTATTCCCAGGCCAGGGCCGCGGACGACATCCGGTCCGTGCTCGACCATATCGGCGAGGACAAGGCCCATATCGTCGGCCTGTCGATGGGCGGCTTCGCAACGCTGCATTTCGGCTTCCGGCATCCGGGCCGCGCGCTCTCGCTCTGTGTCGCGGGCTGCGGCTACGGCGCCGAGCCGGCGGAGCGGGAGAAGTTTCGGGGCGAGGCCGATATCATTGCGGCGGCGCTGGAGAGCGACGGCATGGCGCCCTTCGCCGAGCGCTACGCGCACGGGCCGACCCGCGTACAGTTCGAGAGCAAGGACCCGCGGGGCTTTTCCGAGTTCAAGCAGATGCTGGCCGAGCATTCGGCGCTCGGCTCGGCCAACACGCAGCTCGGCTGCCAGCGCGAGCGGCCCTCGCTCTACGATCTCGTGAACGAGATGAAGGCGCTCACCGTCCCGACCCTCATCCTCACAGGAGACGAGGACTGGCCCTGCCTCGTGCCCGGGATCCTGATGAAGCGGCACATCCCGTCCGCCGCCCTCGCCGTGATGCCGAATTGCGGCCACACCATCAATCTCGAGGACCCGGATCTCTTCAACCGAATCGTCGGCGATTTCATCGACGAGGTCACGAGCGGCCGCTGGCCGATGCGCGACCCGCGCGCGATGCAGACCTCCATCACCGGCATGAAGATCTGAGCGGCCGCCATGAAGCTCCCCGACCACGGCCGCTATCCCTACAGCGCGATCCATAAGCGCCCCACCTACGAGTGGCCGAACGGCTCCCGGCTCGCGGTCACGTTCAACAACAACATCGAGGTCTTCGCCTTCCGCACCGGGCTCGGCTCGGACGCCACCAATCCCACGCCCGTGCAAACCCAGCGCACCTATGCTTGGCGCGATTACGGCAACCGGGTCGGCATTTGGAACTGGCTCGATGTGCTCGACGAGTACGGCATTCCGGCCGCCCACAACGTCAACTCGCTGGCGCTCGAATATTATCCCGAGATCGTCGAGCGGCTGAACCAGCGCGGCGACGAATATGTCGGCCATGGCCGCACCAACGCGGAGCGGCAGGACGTGTTGTTCGAGGCCGACGAGGCCCAGCTGATCGCGGAATGCACGGACTCGGTCGAGCGCACCACCGGCAGGCGGCCGCAGGGTTGGATGGGGCCTTGGCTGGCGCAAAGCGGCTGCACGCTCGACCTCCTCAAGGAGGCCGGCTACCGCTATGTGATGGACTGGCCGGCGGACGACCAGCCGTTCTGGATGCGCACGCGGGCGGGGCCGATCCTCGCCGTGCCCTATCCGGTCGAGATCAACGATTCCCCGGCCCTCATTTTCCGCCAGCATTCCGGCCGCGAGTTCGAGGAGATGATGGTCGACCAGTTCGACGAACTCCTGCACCAATCGGCGAAGCGGCCCCTCGTTTTCAACGTGTCGGTTCATCCCTTCATCGTCGGCCAGCCGTTCCGGCTGCGGGCCTATCGCCGGGCGCTGGATCATATCCTGAAGCGCCGGGAGGAGATCTGGGTCACCACGCCGGGCGAGATCGCCGGCTTCTGCGAGACGCTCCCCGAGAGCGTGCTGCCGAAACCGATCCTGTCGAAACCATGAGCCGCGGCGGGCACGACCGGGAGGCCCTCCTGGCACGGGGGGGGGGGGCGGGGAAGGGGGGGGGGAAGAAGGGGGAACGAGGGGGAAAGTGGGGGGTTCCTACCGGTTTCCCCTGGTTTTTT
>JBPCRG010000591.1:0-6545 GCA_050997095.1 Thermomicrobiales bacterium
CTCGACCTCCGGCCTCTTCGGCGGCAACTCCAACTGGCGCGGCCCCATCTGGTTCCCGATCAACTGCCTGCTGATCGAGGCATTGGAGCGCTTCCACCACTACTACGGCGACGACTTCACGATCGCGCACCCCACCGGCTCCGGCCAGCTCAAGACGCTGAAGCAGATCAAGGCCGATCTCGCCAACCGCCTGATCAGGCTCTTCACCCGGGACCGGAGCGGCCGCCGCCCGGCCTTCGGCGACAATGCCCTCCAGGAGGACGACCCGCAGTGGCGCGACCACCTGCTCTTCCACGAGTACTTCAACGGCGACACCGGCGCCGGCGTCGGCGCCAGCCACCAGACCGGCTGGACCGCCCTCGTCGCCAAACTCATCGACACCCGCGGCCGCTCCGGCGACGGCTCCGAGAACAAGGCGGAGGTGGCGATCAGCTGAGTCGCGGGATGCGTCCGGACATGATGCGGAACGTCAAGTCTTCCCGCCGTTGCCTATCGCCATTTCGCGATTTGCCGCTAGGCTTGCGGAAGAGGAGAGAGCTTCCATGAATGTAAGCGTCACCGCCGAAGCCGCTGCATTGATCCACGGAAAGGTGGCCATCGGCCTGTATCAGGATTCCGCCGAGGTAATCGATGAGGCCTTGCGGTTGTTGGACGCGCGGGACCGTGAGCGACGACGGTTGCGCGAATCCATCGCCCACGGATTCGCGGAGATCAAGCGTGGGGAGGGGGTTGAGTTGACCGTTGAGTCGATGCTGAATCGCAGCCACCGCGCAACTGAGAGGGCCGCCCGAGGGGACCAACCCAGCCTCGATGTCTGTCCATGATCGACGGGTCGTCCTGTCGAGACGCGCGAGCAACGATTTGGACGACATCCAGCTGCATACAGAGCAGATGTGGGGAGTTCGCCAGCGGGATGAGTACCGAGAGGCCTTGATGCGCGGTCTCATTTGATTGGCCGCCCATCCGGCGCTCGATCGGACACGAGCCGACGGTGATCCGAATGGCCGAACGTTTTGTATCCGCCAGCACAACGTGGTTTATCGCGTTACCGAGTCGGAACTTCGGATCGCCCGCATCCTTCATGTGCGCCGCGATATCGACGCATTGAAGGGCGAGTAGCCACACGATGAATCCCCCTCGCCACCAAGCGGATCGACAGCCGCAGTCGCTCCGCCGAGCGCCGCCGCCAAGGACAGGACGGAGGTGGCGCTCGGCTCGTGTCGCGCCTGCCCAAACGCCAGATGGCGAGCGATGCCAGGGTCGCGTACGATTCGTAAGCTGATCGGCCCCGAGCGGGGCGGCGCCGTGGACGTCGCGAGGCGACGACGGCTCTCGGATCGGCGGCGCGCGCGGACAAGGCGGAGATCACCGTGATTGATTTCGCTCCCTTTCGAAACAAGGAGTTGACCCTGCCGGAGATGGCCAAGACGATCTCAAAAGATGAGCTGCGGGCTGCAGGCCAGGCATCGGTCGAGGCGATGCTGGCTGCGGTCGCGGGGTCCGATGACGCGGACGTCGTCTTCGTTCCGGTCGACCAGGCGGCGACCGACGATGGCGAGACGGGGTGGACGATCGCGCACATCATCGTCCATGCGACCGCGGGCTCGGAGGAAGGCGCGTTCACGGCGTTGGAGCAGGCGCGGGGGGTGCCGAACCACGGTCAGTCGCGCTTCGAGACGGATTGGGAGTCGGTGACCACGATCGAGGCCTGCCGCCAGCGGCTGCGCGAGAGCCTGCGCATGCGCCTGGCGAGTCTGGACGCTTGGCCGGACCACCCCGATCTGGAGATCACCCACGAGCCGTACCCGACCGCGGGAGAGCAGAACGCGATCGCGCGCTTCTCCCTGGGACTTGCGCACGAACAGGGTCATCTCGGCCAACTGGCCGCTGTCGTCCGGCAGGCGCGGGCGGCTCGCTGACCGATCGAGGCAAGGAGGCCGTCCCATTTGGGACGGCCTCCTTGCGCACGTCGCTGAATCAGCGCCGGTCGAGGATTTCCTTCATCGCGAACGCGGCGAAACCGGCCACGGCCGCCTTGCCGACCGGACTGCTCATGATGCCGCCCAGCACATCCATCACGCCGCCCTGCCCTTGGGCTTGAGCTTGGCCGCCGTCGGCCATCGCGCCCGGCATCGCGTTCGGTGTCGAGCCCGCGCTGGCCGATCCGCCGGCCAGACCGCCGAGGAGGCCGCCGAGCATGCCCTGGATGCCGCCGCCCGAGCCCCCGGCCCCGCCCGAGCCTCCGAGCAATCCGCCGAGCACGCCGCCGATGCCGCCTCCGCCGGAGTTTCCGGCACCGCTCGACCCGTCGCCGGAGCGCTGGATGACCGGACCGTCCGCCGCGCCGGTCGTCGCCGCCTGACCGGGAACGAGCCGCCCCTGCATCTGGCGCTGCTGGAGCATCTGGCCGAACTGCTGCTGCTGGTCCGGGGAGAGGTTCTGCATCGCCTGGTTCGCCGCGCGCTGGATCGTCGCCGGATCGGCGGTCTGGAGGACGTGCTGAGCCGCGGCCGCGGCCTCCTCCTGGCTGTACCCCTCGGTCGGGTCGCCCGTGGTCACGCGGTTGACGAAATCGGTCGCCTGCTTCGCGTTCTCATCGTGGGAATCGCTGCCGTACAAGCCCTTAAGCAGACTTTCCATCAGTGTCCCTCCGTGTTTGTCGGACTCCCCATTGCGCCAGTCTGGACCGGCGGGGGCAGCCACATGATAGCTTAGGCTTTGGCGTCGATTCGCTCCCTGTGTTGGAATGGTGTCCGACGCTGGCGAGGCTCCGCGACGTGGGTGCGGAAGCGTCGCGGGGACGGAAGCGGTTGCCCGCTCCCATCGTTCAGAAGCAGCGATGTGAAAGGTCGGGAAGCGAGACGATGAGACAGAGAGTGCTTGTGATCGCCTCGTTGCTGGCGCTGCTCGCGGGATCGCCCGCGTTCGGCGCGCCCGCGCGCGCGCAGTCGACCACCTCTGCCCAGCTGCAGGCGGCCGCGGCCCGCGCCCAGGAGATCTTCCAATACGCCGCGCAAGGCAGATTCAACGCGATGTACGACCTGATCCACCCGGACGCGCACGCGGTCGTGCCCCGGGCGACCGCGGTCGGAGCCTTCGCCAAGATCTATGCCGTGACCAAGGCGGGGCAGTCGCAGATCACCGGCGTCGAGTCGGTCGACTGGACCTGGGCGGTCAACGCCAAGACGTACAAGGGCGCGGCGAAGGTCTCGTTCACCCAGCCCTACGTCGACAACGGCCAGCAGAAGCAGCTCTCCGACGCGATGTACCTCGTCGGCGTCGACGGCGACTGGCGCTGGTTCTTCGGCAGCAGCAGACAGTTCGTCGACAACGCGATCAAGCGCTACGGCGGCCAGCGCACGACGCCGCTGACCGACGGCGATCTGCTCTCGAACGTGGTCAACGACATCGACCAGTTCTACCGCGGGGCGTTCAAGTACACGAGCTTCACCTACAAGAGTCCCGGCGTCGTGATCGTGCAGCAGGGCGACTCGGTCCGGACCGCCTGCGGCCCCGCCGACACCGGGTTCTGGGCCTTCTACTGCCCCGGTGACCAGACGGTCTACCTGGACGAGGCCCTCCTCCTCAAATTGCAGCAGGACGGTCAGCCGTTCGCCGCCGCCTTCGTGATCGCCCACGAATGGTCGCACCACATCCAGACAAGCGTCGGCATCGAGCGGGTCGACCCCGGCCAGACGCCCAAGGGCGTGAACCAGGTCTTCAGCATCGAACTCGAGCTGATGGCCGACTGCATGGCGGGAGCCTGGGCGCTCGACGTCGACAGCCGCGGGCGTCTCGGCGACAACGACATGGCCGGAACCATCGACTTCGCCCTGCACTATCTGGGCGACCCCAAAGGCATCGACCAGTACGACCCCCAAGCCCACGGTTCCGCTGACACGCGCGTCCGCGCCATCAACTCCGGCTTTAGGGACGGCTACGTCGGCTGCAACATCTTCGTCTGAGGCGTGGAGCAATTCCCCAATGGGCCGTGATCGGCGACATCGGTGGCTGGATCGATTTCGGGCAGTAGGGGCAGCCCGCCCTGGCTGCCCTCGTAGTCCACACTGCGGCTGACGCAGATCCGGACGGTTGCGAGCGCGCTCAAAGGCGAGAGGTCGGCCTCATGCCCGCCCTTTTCCGATCTCGATTCACGGCAATGCGCTGTGGGTTTACCGACAAGCGATAGGTGTCCGGGCGGTACCCATCTTGCGCTACCGCGTCGGCGTCGACCGGCCCGCGATCTCCCGCTCGATCTGCGCGGGGGTCGTCTGCGACGCCAGCAACCCGGCGAACCGGGACTGCCGTTCCGTCTCGGCGAAGCCGTCGAGCCAGCGCGTCAGCAGGTCGCGGCCGACGTGGTAGGTGAAGACGTAGGCGCGCCAAAGCGGATCCTTGATGAAGCGGAAGCTCTGGCGCGCCTCCGGCTCGGTCCGCAGCCCGTAGCGCATGAGGTAGGCGACCGCCTCCTCCTCCGTCGCGCCCTCGGCGTGGAAGAGGATGGCGGCATTGCCGCTCACCGCCCGCAGCTCGATCCGGTCGTGGGCGATCCGAGCCACTTGGCTGGCGTCGCCCCGGATCCCGGCGGCGGGATAGAGGGTCTCCGCCTGCCACCGCGCGCCCTCCTCGCCCGGAAAGACGATCGACTCCGCCAGCGTGGCGATCCCCTCGGAGACGACGCACTGCGGCGTGTTGATCAGCTGGACCGCGTGCTCGCCGTAGCCGCGCTCATGCAGGAGCACCCGCTCCTTGATCGAGTGCTCCGTATGGTGTCCCGGGTACGCCTCGTGCGTGATCAGCGCCGTCAGCTCGTGGGCGTGGATCGGCAGATCGGTGTTGACCTCGACCCGCGAGCGGTTGCCGCCGAGATACCAGTTGTACCCGCTCCACGGCTTGTCCGAAACGAAGGCGATCTCGACCGCCTCCCCCTCCGGCAGCGGCGCGAAGGCCTCAGTCCGCCGCCGCGTCTCGTCCATGATCACGCCGATCACCCGCCGCGCCGTCTCCGGCGGGATCACGAACCCCTTCCGCCAGGCGGCCAGACGCGACGCCACGTCGCCTTCCCCCGGCAGGAGCGCGTCCAGCTCGTCGATCGCCGTGTCGAACACGAGCTCCGGGGTGAACCTCGGCTCGATGTCGAAATTGCCGCGCACCTCGTCGAGATACGCGATTTTCTCGCCCGCCGCGATCCCGCAGACCGTCGCCATCGCGCGGGTCTGCGCCATCAGGAACGCCTGCCGATCCTCCGGCAGCGTCCCCGACGCCACCGCCCCGCGGAGCGCGTCGATCCGCGTCAGCAGCGCCGCCGGATCGGGCGTCGGGCCGGACTCAGCCGCCGCCTTGATCTCCTCCGCGCCGACATGGGCGTCGACGAACCCAGGCGAAAGCCGCTCGATCGCGAACGCGAGCGACACGTATTCGCGGGACAGATCATCGAGCACCACGTCATCGCCCTTCGCTTCGACCGCGACGCCCCCGCGCCTCTCCGTCGCGACCGAATGGTACCCGCTGGGGTTCGCCTTGACCGTGATGATCGACGGATGAGAACCGCCCACTTTTGCCGTCATCCTGGGGTAGCGAAAGATCTCCTAAGAGGCTGGCGACAGATCAAAAGACGATGGACGGACTTCTAGGGAGAATGAGGAGTGGTTGGAGGCATTCCCTAGCCGGGGAGCACCTCCGCGAGCGCATCGTGCGCCGGTTTGGCTCGGTCGCGTGCCTCGAAGACAGCATCCAGGCACGAGGAGCCCGATGGCCGAACGAACGCTCGGGGGTCTTGGTGACGACGAAGGCGACGAGATTCTTCCTTCGTCAGAATGACATGCGGGGCGCGTCGTCGGATGGCCGCAAAGCATGGCCGCGAAGGTTGCCTCTCGGCTGGAGATCCTTCAACAGGCGTGAACTGGGCATCGCCCAACCGACGAGATTCCCGCTTGGCTCAAAGGGATTCCTCGACTCCGCCCGGAATGACGGGTGGGGGGCGATGCGTCGGCGCCGACACCCATGCCGATTGACCTTGCACAGAGCAATCAGTGCTCTGTCCATCGTCGAACGACCGGTCGAAACGACGTCGACGAGATCCTTCGTGCCTGAGGATGGCTCCCTTGATGATCATTGTGACGAAGGAGCAATCTCGTCGTCGTCCGACCATCTGGTCAAACGCCGTGCACCTGCTCCGCGCATCGGGCGAGCATGGATGACACCGTCCTCCGCCCAAACAATCAGAGCGGGGGGCATCAGCCCCCCGCTCATCCGGCCCAGCCTCGGAGAGGCTTGGTCGGTTGAGCCCTAGGTTTCAACCTAGGGTCGTTGAGCTAATAGACCTCCAGATACCGGTCCCGCTCCCACGTCGAGACGTGGCGGCGGAACTCGCCCCATTCGGCGCGCTGCGCCTCCATCAGCCGCTCGCAGACGTGGTCGCCGAGCGCCTCGCGCACGACCTCGTCGCGCTCCATCTCGTCGACCGCCTCGCCCAGGGTCGCGGGCAGGGTCGGGATGTTGCGCCGCTTCAGATCCTCGTCGGTGAAGTGGTAGAGGTTCTCCTC
>JBPCRG010000007.1:0-2604 GCA_050997095.1 Thermomicrobiales bacterium
TACCCGATGTCGGCGGCGACGGCTTTGCGAACACGCTTCAGGAGCCGGGGCCCGTCGCTACGCCAGGGGCGGCGGAGCGTCGGGCAGGGGCGTCGGGGGCGGTGACGACAGGCGGGCCAGCTCGGCCCGCAGGCCGGCGGCGGAGTGCTGCTCCCAGCGGCGGAGGAACCGCCGGTGGCTCTCGCGCCGCGAGGCGTGCTGCCGGCCCAGCAAGGCGTACAGGCCCCGCCGCGGATCGTCCGGTGGTGGCCGGAGGGCGGCGGTCATGATCGATTGGTGCTCGTCGGCGGCCGAATCGCGCAGCATGCGGCTGAACTCGGCGACCTGTTCGCCGACGACGGCGGTCAGCTCGTGCTCGATCAGGCCGATCCCCACGTCGTGGTCGTGCAGGACGCCGAGATCCTCCTGGACGGCCTTCACCCGTTCGATCAGGCGACCGCCTTCTTCGCCGAAGACGTCGCGGAAGAGCTCGAGCGTGTACCGGAGCCGCTTCGCCGAGATCCTCAGGTTGTGCAGCTCCTCGGTCGCCGTCTCGTCGGCGACGATCGGCGTGTACGAGTAGTACTCCGCGACCCGCACCGCCAGGATCCGCCGCGCGTTCGCCTCGAGCGTCCCGTCCGGATCGATCCCCGGCGCCGGCCACGCGCGCGTCATGACCGCTCCCCGTTCCCGCTCATCCACGGCGCGGCGGCGTCCTCGCCGAACCGGCGGACCGCCTCCCCGGCGATGTCCTTGCGGCGCAGCTCCTCGAGAAACGCGACCATCCGGACCCGGGCCTCGTCGCGCTCCGCGGCGACCCTGGCGATCAGGCGGTCGATGCCGACGTGCTCGCCCGCAGGCGCCCGCCCGCGTTCGCCCTGCAGGAACTCGATCAGCACGTCCCGGTCGCGGACGTCGCCCAGCGCGCCAGTGATCTCCTTGGCCGCCCGGTGCAGCGGCTTGTACCACTCGCCCGGAAAACAGCCGTCGGCGACGTCCATCGCGGCGCGCAGCCGGCGCGACGCCACCCGCACGTCGTGCACGCCCTCCGGGTCGACGCCCTCGACGGCGACGGGCACCGCCTTCCAGACCTGGCCGAACCGCGCGCCGATCAATCCCCGCATCGCCGAGCGGTAGCTCTGCCGGGGGTCCATCCCGGTCTCCTTCGCCTTCGCCATCACAGCTCCCCCGCGAACGCGGCAAGCAGCAGCCCCCGCCGAATTCCGCTCTTCGCCGCCTGCACGACCGTCGGCCCGGCAAGCGAGGCGACCGCCCGCGCGATCTCGAGCCCGGCGGGCAGCACCTTCGCGCGCGCCAGCGGAATCTCCAGATGCGTGCTCAGCTCCGCGGCCGTCATCGTCGCGAGCCGCGACGCCACCGTGTCCAGCGCCTCCGGAGTCCCGGGACTGGAGGGAGGCAGGAGCCGGAAAAGATACTCGCCGGTGCCGCCCACGATCACCAGCCGGAGGTTCGCCCGCTGTCCGAACGGGACCTCCGCCAGTGCGCCCGCCGCGGCCTCCCGGCACTGCGCCATCTCGGCGATCGTCGGCGGGTCGGAACGGAGGAAGCGGTCCGCCAACCGTCCGGAGCCGAGCGCGATCGACGCGGCCCATGTCACCTTGCGCTCGGAGGCGAGGATGATCTCCGTGCTCCCGCCTCCGATGTCCGCGACGACCGACTCGCCGTCGAGATCGACCACGCCGTCGAGGCCCTTGAAGGTAAGATCGACCTCGCGGTCGCCCGAGATAGATTGGACCTCGATGCCGGTCAGCAAACGGACCCGATCGAGGAACTCGGCGCCGTTCGCCGCGACGCGGGTCGCCTCGGTCGCGACCCCGATCAGCCGCCCGGCTCCGGCATCCCGGGCGATCCGGGAAAACCTGGAGAGCGTGTCGAGGGCGGCGGCCACGCGATCGTCCGCCAGCCGGTTGCTGCCCTCGATGCCTTGGCCCAGCCTGACCGTCTCGGAGCGCCAGTCGAACTCTTCGAGACCCTCGCCGGTTCGGCGCGCGACCGTCATTTTGATCGAATTCGAGCCGATGTCGAACGCCGCGACGATCGCCGGCGCCCCGTCTTCCCCCGCTGCGACTCCCGACATGTTAATGATTCCCTTGCTTTAACCCGTCCCGACTCAATCAAAACCGTCCCGGCACCTGAATGCATGAGTGTCGGCTCCGCTTGGCCTATCATACAATCTTAAGAGACTGTTAATGATCGGAGTGTCCTCCGCAGGCTTCGACCACCAAATTGCCGCTCACACAGCAAAGGATGAAAACGCATGACCACAGAGCGCATTGCCCCCGGATCGGCGAAGCGATTGATCCGCGACGCCGCCGACGCGGAGCTCGGGCTGCTCGGCGACGAACTGAAGGCGGAACGCCGATACGGTCAGCAAATCGAACGGCTGGCCGCTGAGCGGGAGCGCTACGACAAGGCCCGATCCCGCTTCGAGCGGGCGCGCGCCGAGGTCGAGCAGGTTCGGCAGCGCCTGCTGGACGCGCATTCCGCGTGGACGGCGGGACCGCGGCAGGCGTTGCCGGACGATGTCGTCGCAGAATAATAGAAGAAGAGACAACCGTCGGCGGCAGAGCGGAGGTTGACCCTTTCCTGCGGGCGGGAGAAAGG
>JBPCRG010000034.1:0-2658 GCA_050997095.1 Thermomicrobiales bacterium
AGTGGAGGGTGATCAGGGTGACCCGGCCGCGGCCGTCGTCCTCCATGGTGTCGACGTCGGAGATGAGGGCCACCTGTTCGAGGTAGGTGGGCAGCGCGTCCACCGGCTCGACGAGGTCGTACTTGTCGAGGTCGGCCCGAAGCTCCATGACGTTGGCGAACCGCTGCATCTCCTCTTCGTCGTCGCGATCGAAGGCGTCCTTGTAGCCGGTCCGCTCCAGGATGGCGTCGAACAGGGACGCCAGCGTCAGCTCCCGCTGCCGCTCCCGCAGACGGGAGATCGCGGTGCCTAGCCGCTGGGCCGCCGACCGCGCGGTGCCGGACAACTCTGGGGCGCCGGTCTCGGACGCCGCTCCCGGGACGAAGGCGAGGAAACCGTCGAGCAGCGGTCCGCCGTGGAGGCTGGTCCAGGCGCGAACGGTGTCGATCGCTTTTGGGCCGAGGCCGCGACCGAGCGGGGTATTGTCGATGATGCGCTGGAGGCTGACCTCGTCGGCTGGGTTGTGGAGGAGGCGGAGGACGGCGAGGACGTCCTTGACCTCCTTGCGGTCGTAGAAGCGGACACCGCCGACGATCCGGTAGGGGATGTCGCTGACGCGGAACGCCTCCTCGATCACGCGGCTCTGAGCGGTCGTGCGGTACATCACGGCCACGCCGTCGGCCGAGAGCCCGGCGAGCCGCTTGAGCCGGCGGACTTCGGAGACGATGAACTGCGCCTCGTGGTTCTGGTCGCTGAGCTCGCGCACGATCACGTCGTCGCCGTCGTCGTTCTCGGTGCGGAGCCGACGGTCGATGCGCTGGGTGTTCTCCCGGATCACCCGGTCGGCGGCGTCGACGATGCGACGGGTCGAGCGGTAGTTGAGCTCGAGATGGATCACCTTCGCCGCGGGGAAATCGGTCTGGAAATCGAGGATGTTGCGGATGTCGGCCTGGCGCCAGCCGTAGATCGACTGATCGGGGTCGCCGACGACGAACAGATTCTGGTGCTTCGCGGAGAGCGCGGAGACAAGGACGTATTGGACGCGGTTCGTGTCCTGATACTCGTCGACCATGACGTACAGGTACCGCTCCTGATAGCGCTCAAGGAGGGACGGGGCGGCATCGAAGAGCTGCAGGGGCAGGGAGAGCAGGTCGTCGAAGTCGACCGCGTTCGCCTTGCGCAGCGCCCGCTGGTAATTTTGGTAGACGCGGAGGACGAGCTCGTCGTCGTAGGTCTCGACCTGAGCGGCGGCGAACTCCTCGGGGGTGGTCAGCTGGGACTTGGCGGTGGAGATGCGGGAGAGCATCCGCCTTGGCGCGACCGCCTTCGGATCGAGGCCCGCGGCGATCACGGACTGTTTCGCGAGCGCCATCTGGTCGGTGTCGTCGTAGATCAGGAAGTTGGGCAGGATTCCCAGCCGGTCGGCGACGAGGCCCGGGTTCTGGCGGAGGAATCGCACGCCCAGCGCGTGGAACGTGCCCATGGTGATGCCGTTCGCCCCCGCCGGTCCGTCCAGCAGCCGTTCGATTCGGTTTCGCATCTCTTTCGCGGCTTTGTTCGTGAAGGTGACCGCGAGAATCCGGTCGGCCGGGATGTCCAGCTCGCGGATCATGTACGCGACGCGATGCGAAAGCACGCGCGTCTTGCCCGATCCCGGACCGGCGACGACGAGGATGGGTCCGTCGACGGAGGTGACGGCGAGGGACTGCTCGGCATTCAGGCCGTCGAGGAGATCGGAGGTCATTGCGCGTGGGGTCCTTGTTGAGGAGTTGGAAGGTTGAACTCGGATTTCGCTGGGGAGTCTAGCATCCAGGCAGGATCGCCGGTCCGATTGACGGAGGCGAAGGGGCTTTGTTACGCTGACGTGCGTGAAACATGCCGACGTAGCTCAGCGGCAGAGCAAGGGACTCATAAGCCCTTGGCCGGAGGTTCGATTCCTCCCGTCGGCACCTCGTTGGTCAAACCCCCGATGACTCCGCCGTCGGCGCACCTGGCGCCCGCCGAGCAGAGGCTGTCGCAGCGCGTGCTCGGCCGGCTGCGCGGCCTGCGTCTGACTGATGGGGGCACCGTCGCGGTCGGTTTCTCCGGCGGACCCGACTCTCTTTGTCTCGCGCTCGTTCTCGCCAAGCTCGCGCCGGTCGCCGGAATTCGGGCCGTGCTGGTGCACGTCGACCACGGTCTGCGTCCGTCTTCGGCGGAGCAGGCACGGCAGGCCGCCGTGCTGGCTGAAGCCGTGGCGCTGCCTTTCCGCGTCGTGCGGCTCGAGCCCGGACTGCGGGAGCGCCATCCCGGCGTCGGGATCGAGGAGGCCGCGCGGCGGGAGCGGTTGCTCGCGCTGGCGACGGAGGCCGAGCGGGTGGGCGCAGAGGTCGTGGCGCTGGCGCATCACCTGGAGGATCAGGCGGAGACGACTCTGCTGCATCTGCTGCGCGGGGCGGGACTGGCCGGAGCGCGCGGGATGGCGTCCACAACCACCATGTTACTTCCCTGGTGGAATGCTCCGGAGCTCACGCCAATGACGCTGCGCCTCTGGCGTCCGCTGCTTCAAGAGCCGAAGGCTGCGCTCGACGGCTGCCTTCGCGCCTCCGGCCTGGCCGCCGTCCGCGACGAATCCAACGACGATGCCGCGTTCCGCCGGAATTGGCTGCGGGCGGAGATCATTCCGGCGCTGCGGAGGGG
>JBPCRG010000066.1:0-6429 GCA_050997095.1 Thermomicrobiales bacterium
ACAGCCTCCCCCTTGGGGGGGTGGTGGTCCCCTGTCTCCGCGTGCAATGGTCGGTTGGGAGGGGGCGAACGGGGAGCCCCCCCCCTACGAGACGCCCTCCTCCGGGGCGCCGCCGAAGAGGGGCGCCCTTGCAAACACGCCCTATCGCCCGGGGCCTGTCCAATAATCTTCGTAGGGGAGGGTCCCGTGTCCTCCCTTGGCCCGGAAGGCCACGTTCCGCGTTTCCGTCGTCACGGTTTGAATCAAGACGATCGTGCTTCGGTCAGTGACAGGACGCCGAAAACACCCCGACAACGATCAAGGGAGGGCCAAAGGCCCTCCCTTGAGACGATGCCCGCGCGAGACGTCGCCGGAGCCTAGATCGCGGCTCCGGTGTTGGCCTCCGAGACCTCGACGACCGAGAGCTGCGGATGCGAGGGCCGGATCAGCTCCGGGTTGACCGGGCGCGGCCCGAGCAGCGCCGTCACCTCGACCGCGTCCAGCGTCTCCTTCTCGAGCAGCGCCATGACGAGGCTATGCAACTGCTCCCGCCGACCCCGCACGAGCGAGAGCGAGCGCTCGAGCGCGTCCTCGACCATGCCGCGTACCGCGGCGTCGACGCGCTGCGCCGTCGCGTCAGAGTACGCCTTCTCCTGCGAGATCTCGCGGCCGAGGAAGACGTGCTCCTCGCCGGTGCCGAGATAGACGGGGCCGACCTCCTCGCTCATCCCCCAGAGGCCGACCATCCGCCGCGAGAGCGACGTGGCCTGCTTGAGGTCGTTCTCCGCGCCGGTGGTGATCTCGTCGTAGGTCACCATCTCGGAGGCGCGGCCGCCGAGCGCGACGTCGAGCCGTCCGAAAAGATAGGTCTTGGAGACGTTGTAGCGGTCCTCGTCCGGCGTCTGGATCGCGACGCCGAGGGCGCGGCCGCGGGGGACGATCGTGACCTTGCGCAGCGGGTCCGCGCCCGGCGTAAAGTGCGCGACGAGCGCGTGCCCGGCCTCGTGGTAGGCGACGACCTCGCGCTCCTTCGGATTGGCCAGGCCGCTGCGGACCGTGCCGAGCAGCACCTTGTCCAGCGCCTCGTCGAAGTCCGAGTTCACGATCTCTTTCCGGTTGCGGCGGGCCGCGGTGAGCGCGGACTCGTTGACCAGGTTGGAGAGGTCCGCCCCGGAGAAGCCGGTGGTGGCGCGGGCGATCCCCGTCAGATCGACTTCCTTGGCCAGCGGGATGCCGCGGCTGTGGATGGCGAGGATCGCTTCCCGGCCCTTGCGGTCTGGCAGCCCGACCGTGACCTGGCGGTCGAAGCGGCCCGGCCGCAGCAGCGCGGGGTCGAGCACGTCCGGCCGGTTGGTCGCCGCCATCACGATGACCTCGACGTTGGTGTCGAAGCCGTCCATCTCGACGAGCAGCTGGTTGAGCGTCTGCTCGCGCTCGTCGTTCGATCCGCCGAGACCGGCGAAGCGCTGGCGGCCGACGGCGTCGAGCTCGTCGATGAAGATGATCGAGGGCGACGTCGTCTTCGCCTTCTCGAAGAGGTCGCGGACGCGGCTCGCGCCGACGCCGACGAACATCTCGACGAACTCCGACGCGGAGATGCTGTAGAACGGCACTCCGGCCTCGCCCGCGACGGCGCGCGCCGTCAGCGTCTTGCCGGTGCCTGGAGGGCCGACGAGCAGCACGCCGCGGGGCAGCCTGGCCCCCAGCTGGTGGTACTTGCCGGGGTTGCGCAGGAAGTCGACGACCTCGGTCAGCTCCTGCTTGGCCTCGTCCTCGCCGGCGACGTCGGCGAAGGTGACTTGGGGCCGTTCGGGGTCGTTCGAGCGGGCGCGGCTCTTGCCGAAGCCGAAGACGTTCTGCTGGCCCTTCGACATCTGCCGACCCATGAAGACGATCAGGCCGAGGAAAAGCAGCACGGGCAGGAAGCTGAAGAGGATCCCGGTCAGGAGCGATCCGGAATCCGACTTGCCCTTGACCACCGCGCCGCTGGCCGCCAGCGACGAGATCAGGTCGCCATTGTTCTGACGGACGACCGGCGGGATCGTCGATTGGACCTTGGTCACCGGCGGGTACGTGCCGGCGTCCGACGCGGTGTCGGCGACGATCGTCTCCGCGTCCTTGTTCCAGCGGATGCCGGTCGTCAGCTCGGCGCTGACGGACGAGCTCGAGACGGTCGCCGTCTTCACGTTCTTGCCGGTGATCTGCTGCACGAACGTGGAATACGGGATCGTGACTCGGCCGTTGTCCTTGTTGGGGCCGAAGTACTGGAAGACATACCAGCCCACGATCCCGATCAGCAGCAGCCCGACGATCCACGGTGGAATCCGCGGACGGCGGGTCTGCGGCGCGCCGGGCTTGTTCTTCGTGTCCTTGTCGCCGCCCGGACCCGGCGCGGGGTTGCGACCTGGACCTTTGCCGTTGGGATTCTGCATGTGGTGATCCGTTCCCTGCCCTGTATTGCCGAATTGTCGATCGTCCGCCGCCAAGCGTCGGATTCGAAGCCGACCGACGGGCTGAGGCATCCCGGAGGCGCTCAACGTGGCGAACCATGGAATCGTAGGTTGTCAAACACGCTCTGTCTATGGTGAATCGGATCGACGGATACAGCGGAAGGGGACCGGAAGCCCCGAATGGGGCATGCACGCCCGTTGCGGCCCCCCGTTCCGCGCCTCCACGACCTACCCGCCGGACCCCTCGGCCGCGGGCGAGATCCGACGCCACCAGGCCGGCACGGCGTAGGGGTCGTGCTCGCCGTGCGCATAGCCCGCCCATTCGACGATCCCGGAGCGCCGCAGCACCCCGGGGATCACCTGGCCGTGGATCACCATCTTCGAATAGCGCTCGTCCTCGCCCCAGCGCTGCAGCGCCTCGTTGTAGATCCCCGCCGCCCAAGGGTCGGTCAGGAGCAGCTCGATGAACTGGATGGTCGAGAATTCGTCGCCGTCGATCCGCCGCAGGATGTCGACGATCGCCGGCGTGACGAAATCCATCAACTCGTCGACGAGATCCGGCTCCACGATGTTGCCGTGTCCTCGGTCCGCCATCCCTCGATCACCTCCTCGGGTGCTTGTGTTTTTCGCGTCATCGCGCGGCCACTCGAAGCGGGCCCGCGGCCGATCCCGGCGGGGTCAGAGTTCCTCCTGAACGCCGGAGCGCAAGGAGAGGTAGCTCTCGTACCGCTCACGGCTGATCGGACCGCCGGAGACCGCATCGCGGACGGCGCAGCCCGGCTCGCTGCGGTGCGTGCAGTCGGGGTAGAAGCACCCGCCGAGGAAAGGCCGCATCTCGGGATAGAGCGAGTCCAGTTCCGTCAAGGGGATGTCGTGGACGGCCAGGGCGCGGATGCCGGGGGTGTCGGCGACGAACGTGCCCGGCTCGATCTCGTAGAGCACGGTCGCGGTCGTGGTGTGCCGCCCCTTCCGGGTCGCCTCCGAGATCTCGCCGATCACGCGTTCCCGAGTCGGGTCGAGCAGGTTCAGGAAGCTCGATTTGCCGACGCCCGACGGCCCGGCGACCACCGTGACCCTGCCGCGCAGCCGGTCGAGCACCGGCTCGATGCCCGACCGGTCGCGCACGCTGAGGAAGAAGACGGGATAGATCGCGCGGTAGTCCTCGAACAGGGAGGTCGCCGCGTCGCGCTCCCCGCCGTCCGCCGTCGTCAGGTCGATCTTGTTGATCGCGATCATCGCGGGGAGACCGCGCGATTCGGCGAGCAGCAGAAACCGGTCGAGCATCCGGCGGTGCGGCTGGGGATGGCTGACCGAGAACATGAAGAGCGCCTGGTCGGGATTGGCGAGGATGACCTGCTCGATGTCGTCGGTGTTGCGGGCGAGGCGCGACAGCACGCGGCTGCGCGGCTCGACCGCCTCGATCTGTCCCTCGTCGGAGCCAATGTCCGTGACCCAGACGCGATCGCCGACCGCGACCAGATCGGTGCGCAGCCGCCGGCGTCGCAGCGAACCCCGCGTGGTCGAGAGCAGCGTCCGCTGATCCCCGCGCAGCCGCACGTCGAAGAACTTGCCGTACGAGCGGACGACCGTCCCCGGCTGCGCGGACTCGGGCGCGGAATCCGGCCGGGTCCACGGCTCCGGCGGCGCGTCGTCGCGTCCGGCCTGCGCCGGTTCGTAACGGCGCGACCCCCGGACGCCGGCCCGCCCGCCCTTGTCGATCACGGAGCGCGGCGCCATGCAAATCCTTTCGACATCGACGTTTCCCCTTCATCGCAATGCTCATACCTTACGCCACCCCGTCGGACCGCGAAGGCGACACGGAGACGGCGCGGAAAATCGTGCCCGGGGTAGGTATCTTTTTGAAAGGGGGGTGATAGACTACGAAGCATTCTGGACCATTCGAAGTCGGCGGCGGGGGCGATCGAGGTCTTCCACGCCGTCGCCTTCGGTAAAAAGCACGAGGAGCCTTGCGCATGGATACGATTCTCCTGCTTGCCCGCATCGTCTTGGCCGCGGTCTTCCTGGTCGCCGGCGTGGCGAAGCTGCTCGACCGCGCGGGATCCCGGGAGGGGCTGGAGGGATTCGGGGTTCCCGCCAAGCTGGCGGCTCCCGGCGCGATCCTCCTGCCGCTGGCCGAGATCGCCGTCGCGGTCCTGCTGCTGCCCCTGGCGACGGCGAGGTGGGGCGGCCTCGGCGCGCTGGCGCTGCTGCTCGCCTTCGTCGCGGGCATCGCCTACAACATGGCGAAGGGCCGGGCGCCCGACTGCCATTGCTTCGGCTCGCTGCATTCCGAGCCGGCCGGATCGTCGACGCTGATCCGGAACGCGGTCCTTTCGGCCGTGGCCGGCTTTCTGCTGGTGGAAGGGCGCGACGGCGCCGGGCACAGCCTGACTGGCTGGCTCGGCGACCTCTCCGGCGCGGGGATCGCGCTGGGCGTGCTGGCGCTGGCCGCGATCGTGGCCGTCGCGGTCGAGGGATGGCTGCTGGTGCACCTGCTCGGGCAGAACGGCCGCGTCCTGCTCCGGCTGGACACGCTGGAGACGGCGATGGCCGAGGGCGGCGCCTTCCCCGAAGGCATGGCGGCGGTTCCGTCGCCGGTCAGGGCCCCGGCGGCGGGCCTGCCCGAAGGCTTTCCGGCTCCCGCCTTCCGGCTTGAGGGGCTCCACGGCGAGACGATGACGCTCGACGCCCTGCTTGCGCCCGGCAAGCCGCTGATGGTGCTCTTCTCCGACCCGACCTGCGGGCCCTGCAACGGGCTCCTGCCCGACCTCGGCCGCTGGCAGCGGGAGTCTTCCTCCAAATTGACGATCGCGATGGTCAGCCGCGGCACGGCGGAGGCCAACAAGGGCAAGGCGACGGAGCACGGCCTCACCCACGTCCTGCTCCAGAAGGACCGCGAGGTCTCGACCGACTACAAGGCGCACGGCACGCCGACCGCGGTGGTGATCAAGGCCGACGGCACGATCGGCAGCCCGGTCGCCGGGGGCGCCGAGGCGATCAGGGCGTTGTACACGCGCGCCTCCGGCACCCTCCAGATCGCGCCGGCTCCGGTCGCGAGACCCGCCCAGCCGGCGGCCGGCGCGAACGGAGCCGCGGCCTCGAACATCGGTCAGCCGGCGCCCGCGTTGTCGCTGCCCGACCTGCAGGGCAAAACCGTGGGCCTCGCCGACTTCGCGGGCAAACCGGCCCTTCTGGTCTTCTGGAATCCGGGGTGCGGTTTCTGCAACCGGATGGTCGACGATCTGAAGGCCTGGGAGGCCAAGCCGCTCAAGAACGCGCCCCGGCTGGTGCTCGTCTCGACGGGCACGGTCGAGTCCAACCGCGAGATGGGCCTGCAGGCGACCATCCTGCTCGACGAGGGGTTCGCCACCGGCCGCTCGTTCGGGGCGAGCGGCACGCCGTCGGCGGTGCTCCTCGACGCGGCGGGCAAGATCGCCTCCGACGTGGCGGTCGGGTCGCCCGGCGTGCTCGCGCTGGCGAACGGGCAGGATCCGAAGAAGGCGACGAATGGGGCCGAGCCTCCCGCGGCCAAGACGCCGAAGAAGGGCGATCTCGCGCCCGCGGTCAAACTCAAGGACCTGGACGGGGTCGAAATCGACGTCAACGCCCGCAAGGGCGAGAACCGGCTGCTGGTCTTCTGGAACCCCGGCTGCGGCTACTGCCGCAAGATGGTGGACGACTTGAAGGCGTGGGAGACGAGCAAGCCCGTCGGCGGGCCGACGCCGTACCTGATCTCGACCGGGTCGGTCGAGTCGAATCGGGAGCTTGGGTTGAGCAGCGTCACCCTTCTGGACGAGGGATTCGCCGTCGGCCGCTCGTTCGGGGCCACCGGGACTCCGGCCGCCGTGCTGATCGGCGGCAACGGCAAGATCGCCTCCGAGATCGCGGTCGGCAGCCCGGCGGTGATGGCGCTGGCCGGAGCGGCCCCGGCGAAAGTCTAGAGTCCGAGACTTCCGGGTAGGGTGCCCGTCGTCCGCGCACTTCCGCTCTCGTAGACGAG
>JBPCRG010000119.1:0-8962 GCA_050997095.1 Thermomicrobiales bacterium
CGGACCACCTTCCGCCGTTCCCGTTGACGGTCTTCTTCGAGGGGATCCCTGGCATGGGGCATGGCTTCCTGCTCTTGCCGACGGTCGGCGCGCCGACGCTGCTGACCGATGCGCGGAAGCACCGGCCCGATCTTGTCGCGGTCGAGGATGTGCGGCCGGCGGCCGATCTGGGCGGGGCGGTCGTCGAACTGCTGCGGGAGAATGTGCTGGAGCGGGCGAAGGTCGGGCTGGTCGGGGACGACATCCTGCCGGCCGCGTTCGACCGCCAGTTCGCGGCGGAGCTGCCGGGGCTGCGCCTGGAGGCCGAGCGGGAGATCGTCGCCGGGCTGCGGCGGATCAAGATCCCGGCCGAGCAGGCGCTGCTGCGGCGGGCCGCGCTCTGCGCCGACGCGGCGCTGACCGCGGCGGTCGCGACGGTCCGGCGCGGCGGCGCGACGGAGCGGGAGGCATGCGCCGACGGATTCGCGGCGGGGATGCGCGCCGGGGCCGATTTCGTCCGCTACATCCGCGTCCACTCCGGTCCGTGGTCGTCGTACGGGTCGCGCTGGCCGCAGGCGATGGCCCGCGCGATCGCGATGGGCGAGGTGGTCGCGCTGGACGCGATCGGAGCCTATCAGGGCTATCAGTTCGACGTGAACCGGACGACCGTCTGCGGCGCGCCGGACTCCGAGCGCCTGCGCTTGCTGGAGACGGTGCTGGAGGCGACGAACCGCGCGGTCGACGCCTGCGTGGCGGGGGCGAGGGTGGGCGACGTGGCCGGGGCGGCGGCGGCGGTCGTGGCGAGATCGCCCTTCGCGAACGCGCTGGGGCCGATGATGGGGCACGGGATCGGGCTGGAGACGGTCGAGCTGCCGTACGTCCAGCGGGGAGACCCGTCCATCCTGGAGCCGGGGATGGCGCTCTGCATCGAGCCGGGCGTCTTCATCCCCGAGTGGGCGGGCGCGTCGATCGAGGTCGAGGTGATCGTGCGGGAGGGCGGCCCGCCGGAGGTGATCACGCCGACGCCGGGGCGGATGTGGTGAGGGCGGGGCTTTGGGCTTTGAGCCGTGGGCTCTGGGTCGGGTGACGTCGGCGATCGGCCGCAGGACGATCGGCGGCAGGCAGAGGCTGTGGGACGGGCGGGGCGGGCGGCGGGAGGTTTGGGCCGGTGGAAGGGGGGTGGGGCGGGACTGCGGTCCCAACCGGCTGGATCGCATTCCGCGGCGGGCTATGGTTTGCTGGGAGCGGATCCTGACCGGGGCCGGGCCGGGTCGCGACGTGCGGAGAAGCGGGCGGACGAGACGACAACCATGACGACGACGGTCGCCGAACTCTACGGCGAACATTGGGCCGAGCCGGACGCCGCGGGGGCGGAGGGGGGCGCGCAGGACGAGTTCGCGGCGGTGATCGGCGAGAGCCTGCTGCCGCGGGGACCGGAGATCCTGTACGACCGTTTCGCCGAGCTCGGGGTCCGGCCGGGAGAGTTCGTGCTCGATCTGGGCGGGCGCGACGCCAAATACGCGATCGAGCTGGCGTTGCGCTTCGGCGTGCGGGTGCTGATGATCGACCCCGTGCCCCAGCACATGGGTCGGGCGGCGGCGCGCATCGTCGAGGCGGGCGTGCAGGACCGGGTGATGGTCGACATCGCGGGCATCGAGAGGCTGCCGGTCGCGGCGGGCTCGGTCGACCACCTGTGGTGCCGGGACGTGCTCAACCACGTCGATCTCTACCGGGGGATGGCGGAGTGCGCGCGGGTGCTGCGGCCGGGCGGGGGGTTGCTGGTCTACCAGACGTTCTCGACCCGGCTGATGGAGTCGCAGGAGGCGCGGCGGCTCTACCAGGCGCTGGCGATCCGGCACGAGAGCATGTCGTCGGGCGAATTAGAGACGGCGGCGAAGCGCGCGGGCTTCCGGATCGGCGCGGTCGACGTGATCGACAGCGAGTGGCGGGAGCTGTGGGCGGAGGGCGGCGACGGGGGGCTGCTCGAGGACCTGCTCTGGATCGCGCGGATCCGCCGCAGCCAGGAGATGCTGGAGCGGCGGTACGGCGCGGCGAAGGTCGCGGCGATGGAGGCGGGGCGGCTGTGGGGCGTCTACCAGATGCTCGGCAAACTCTGCCCGACGGTGTACCTGCTGCACAAGCAGCTGTGACCGCGGCCTGAAGGCATGTCTCAGGCACGCGCCATGCGTATCGGCGCGCCGGGCGATTTTGACTTCCTAACTCGGAAGTGATTGAAAAGGTCGACACAGCGGCGGCGGCGGGCAGACACGGAGGTCTGCCCCTACGGGCGGGGTTGTGAGGCTCGGACGGACGAGATGTTCCGGCGGTATGGGCGGACCGCCGTGTCCGCCCGATGCCTGACGGCGGGAACGTCTCGTCCCAGCGTGTGACGGGTGGTGTCGTCGTAGCGCGTCGGGAGTGTTTGGGGCGGGCGGGAATGACGTCGAGGAGGGCAGACACGGAGGTCTGCCCCTGCGCGGCGTCGGCCATCCGACTGCTATGCTGGATGATCGGCTGAAGGGGTAATCGAGCGGAACGGGGGAGGCGGCGGTGGCGACTGCAGTGGTCATCGAGAACCCGATCATCAATTCGCCGTTCTTCGAGCCGACCCGGCATTTCGACTTCACGGACGACGGGATCTCGGACCAGATTCTCGATGGGCGGCGGGAGAGCTCCTATTTCGTGCCGATCGCGAGCTCGAGGAAGAAGGGCGGCAAGCAGCTCGCGTTCGACACCGAATGGACCAAGGACCGGATCGAGAAGAACAAGCTCGTCAACGACATCCGGGCGAGAGTCGGGCTCTGGCGGAAGGGCGGCCATCTCGGGGTGACGCCGACCACCTCCCGGCTGCTCGACTATTGGACCCATCCCGACCGCGAGAAGAAGCTCTTCTTCTGTCAGATCGAGGCGCTTGAGACCGCGATCTACCTGACCGAGGTGGCGAAGAAGTACGGCGACGCCTGGCTGGACAACCGGCTGCGCGAGGAGAACGACAAATCCAACCCCGGTCTGCCCCGGCAGGCGTTCAAGATGGCGACCGGCTCCGGGAAAACCGTGGTGATGGCGATGCTGATCGCCTGGCAGGCGTTGAACAAATTCGCCAACGCGCAGGACGCCCGCTTCTCGGACACGTTCCTCATCGTCACGCCGGGGATCACGATCCTCGACCGGCAGCGCGTGCTGATGCCCAACGACCCGCAGAACTACTACCGCGAGCGCGATGTCTGCCCGCCGCATCAACGCGGGGAGCTGGGACGGGCGAAGATCCTGATCACCAATTTCCACGCATTCCAGCAGCGCGAGAAGATCGCCGCCGGGAAGCTGACGAAGTCCATTTTGAGCGACGGCGGGCCGAGTCCGTTCACGGAGACGCCGGACGAGATGGTCCGCCGCGTCTGCCGCGAGCTTGGGACGAAGCGGAACGTGGTCGTCCTGAACGACGAGGCGCATCACTGCTACCGGCGGCGGCCGGAGGTTGAGGACGGCGGGCGCGTCGCCGGAACGGGCGGACACGGCGGGGGAACGGGCGGACACGGCGGTCCGCCCCTACAGGCCGATGTTCTGGGCGAGAAGTTGACGGGGAGGAGCGGGTCGAGGCGAAGCGGCGGGAGGAGGAGGCGCGGATCTGGATCTCGGGGATCGAGGCGGTCAAGGCGAAGATCGGGGTGCGGACGATCTACGATCTTTCGGCGCCGCCGTTCTTCCTGCGCGGCTCCGGGTACGCGGAGGGCACGCTCTTCCCCTGGGTCGTCTCCGACTTCTCGCTGATCGACGCGATCGAGGCGGGGATCGTGAAGGTGCCGCGCGTCCCCGTCTCCGACGATTCGATGGTGGGCGAGCAGCCGACCTACCGCGACCTCTGGCTGCGCATCCGCGACGACCTGCCGAAGAAGGGCCGCAAGACCGACGCGATCGGCGGCGAGCCGAAGCTTCCGATCGAGCTTGAAGGGGCGCTGCAAAGCCTCTACAGCAATTATGAGAAGTCGTTCCGCCTGTGGGAGGCGGCGCAGGGCGTGGAGGAGTCGGACATGGCGCGTGGGGGCGGACCGCCGTGTCCGCCTGTTCCGGGCGATGACGAGTCAAGGATGGACAGACGCGACGCAGGCGGCGCGGTCGTCTCCATCGACGATGCGCGCGGGGGCGCGGGCGGACACGGCGGTCCGCTCCCTCGGAGAGGCGGCGTCGACTCGGGCCGAAGGGTTTCCACCAGCGGGGAGCGCGAAGGCGCGGGCGGACACGGAGGTCCGCCCCTACGGAGTGGTGGGACGCGCGGGGATGCGGGCGGGATGACGCCGCCGGTGTTCATTGTGGTGTGCAACAACACGAATGTGTCGAAGTTGGTGTTCGACCACATCGTGGGTGGGAGAAGCGGATCGGGGACGAGACGTTCGTGCAGGAGGGCCGGCTGAAGATCTTCCGCAACGACGACGGGGCGGGCGGCTGGCTGCACCGGCCGAACACGATCCTGGTCGACAGCCGGCAGCTGGAGTCGGGCGAGTCGATGAGCGACGACTTCAAGGCGATCGCGGCGCGGGAGATCGACGAGTTCAAGGCGGAGTACCGGGTGCGGTTCCCCGGGCGCGACGCCGAGGACTTGACCGACGAGGATCTGCTGCGGGAGGTGATGAACAGCGTCGGCAAACCGGGGCGGCTGGGCGAGCACGTGCGCTGCGTGGTCAGCGTCTCGATGCTGACGGAGGGGTGGGACGCGAACACGGTCACGCACGTCCTGGGCGTGCGCGCCTTCGGCACGCAGCTGCTGTGCGAGCAGGTGGTGGGACGGGCGCTGCGGCGGATGAGCTACGCGGCCAACGAGGAGGGCATGTTCGAGCCGGAGTACGCCGAGGTCTACGGCGTGCCCTTCTCGTTCATCCCCGGCAATGGCACCGGCAATCCGCCGAAGCCCGGTCCGACGGCGACGCGGGTCCGGTCGCTCGAAAGCCGGATCGGGAGCGAGATCACCTTTCCACGGGTGGTCGGGTACCGCTTCGACGTGCAGGAGGGGCCGCTGACGGCGACGTTCACGGACGAGTCCCGGATCGCGCTTTCCACGAACGACATCCCGACCCGGACCGAGAACTCGCCGATCGTGGGCGAGTCGTCGTTCCACGACTTGTTCGATCTGAAGCGGATCCGCCCGAACGAGGTCGCGTTCCGGCTGACGCGGCGGATTCTGGAGCGCTATTTCCGTGACGACGAGGAGAACGCGAAGCCGTGGCTTTTCCCGCAGGTGCTGGGGATCGCGAAGCGGTGGATGGCGGAATGCGTCACGCTGAAGGATCACGCCTTCGTGCAGATGCTGACGATCACTGGGTACGAGAACGACGCTGCGGACAGGATCTACGCCTCGATCGTCGAATCGGGCGAACGGACGTCGGCGCTTCAGCCGATCCTGCGCCCCTACGATCCGGTGGGCTCGACGCGGTACGTCGATTTCGACACCACCCGCCCGGTCTACCTGACGCGCGAGGACAAATGCCACATCTCCCACGTGGTCGCCGACACGGATTCGTGGGAGCAGAAGCTGGCGCAGACGGTCGAGGAGATGCCCGAGGTCGTGCGCTACGTGAAGAACCACAACCTGGGGTTCACGATCCCGTTCAGCCTGAACGGCGAGGAGCGGCAGCACATCCCGGACTTCATCGCCTGCATCGAGGACGGGCATGGCCCGGACGACCTGCTCAACCTGCTGATCGAGGTGACGGGCGAGAAGAAGAAGGACAAGGCCGCGAAGGTGCTGACGGCGCGGACGCAATGGGTTCCGGCGGTGAACAGCCACGGCGGGTTCGGCCGGTGGGCGTTCGTCGAGATCGCGGACCCGTGGGACGCGGAGCACACGATCCGGGCGACACTGCGGACGACCGTCGGCGTCGCTGGATGACCGGCACGCTCCCGATCCGACGCTCCATCCGGCTGCCGGAGTACGACTATGCCGCGGCGGGGGCCTATTCGGTGACGATCTGCGTGCAGGGCGGGGCCTGCGTGCTCGGCGAGATCGACGGCGACGCGACGGCGTTGAGCGAGGTCGGGCAGGTGGTCGAATCGTGGTGGGGGTCGATCTCCCGGCGCTTTCCCACGGTGGCGCTGGATGCGTACGTGGTGATGCCGAACCACGTCCACGGCATCCTCCGCTTCGGGTGGGATGAGGCAGCAATTCGTAGGGGCGGACCTCCGTGTCCGCCCGTTTCGTCGGGCAGGCGTGCCGAGGTGGAAGCAGACGGAACGGCCGTCGATGGTGTTTCCACCGCCGGGCGTGTCGGTGCCGGGACGGGCGGACACGGAGGTCCGCCCCTCCGGGAGGTGGGGGGCGGGGCGCCGACGCTGGGGAAGGTGATGCAGTGGTTCAAGTCGGCGACGACGAGGGATTACGGCGTGGGGGTGGAGACGTCGGGGTGGACGCCGTATCCGGGCCGGTTGTGGCAGCGGAGTTATTACGAGCACGTCGTGCGGGACGAGGCGGATCTTGAGCGGATCCGCGCGTACATCGCCGGGAATCCGGCGCGGTGGGCGATGGCCGAGGGGCACAGGGAGACGTGCCATGGGTTTTTACGTTCTCCGGCGCCACGAGTTCCCGCCGTAGGGGCGAACCTCCGTGTCCGCCCGTCTCGATGGGAGCGCGTCGGGGACGTGGAGACGTTGTCGGGTCGGGATCGATCGGTTTGAGGAGGGCGTGAGATGGCGGTGGTGAAGAAGGGTGCGGCGGTGCGGGTCGGGTCGATTCGGCATCGGGAGAGCCGGGTCAACATCCCGACGGAGGAATTGCGGGATTTCGTGACGGAGGAGCGCGCGCCGGCGACGATGCGGTATCCGCGCGATCCATCGCTGGACCCGCAGCTGGTGTGGAAGGGGAAGGACGAGCAGGACCGCGCCGATCTGGCCCTGCCGGTCGTGCCGATCTACATCCAGGAGAAGATCCACCCGCAGGCGTTGATCGACGATCTGCCGCGGGCGTCGAAGGCGGCGGGGGACCAGCTTGACCTGTTCGCGGACTTCAACGGGCTGGACGGGGAGTTCGACCGGAAGGTCGAGTTCTACAAGCACGACCAGCATTGGACGAACCGGATGATCCTGGGCGACTCACTGCTGGTGATGACGAGCCTGGCGGAGAAGGAGGGCTTGAAGGGGAAGGTGCAGACGATCTACCTCGACCCGCCGTACGGGATCAAGTTCGGCTCGAATTGGCAGGGGAGCACGCGCAAGCGCGACGTCAAGGACGGCAGCGCGGAGGACGCGACGCGGCAGCCGGAGCAGGTAAAGGCGTTCCGCGACACGTGGCGGCTGGGTGTCCACTCCTACCTCGCCTATCTGCGCGACCGCCTCGTCGCCGCGCGGGAGCTGCTGACGGAGACGGGCCGCGTCTTCGTGCAGATCGGTGATGAGGATGTACATCTGGTGCGGAACCTCTTGGACGAGGTGTTTGGAAGCGAGAATTTTGTTGCACAGGTGTATTTTGTAACAACTACAGGCAGGCAGGAAGCTACTCTTGACCGGCTCGGAAACTACTTGCTGTGGTACGCCTCAAACAGAGAGGAGGTGAAGTTTCGACAGGTCTACCAGGACCGCGCTGCTATCGAGAGCGATAGGCCCTCGCTCGGCGACCTTCAATCGCAGGGTGTGCGCTCCACGGGCTCCTATCCAGTTGCGTTTGAGAACAAGACTTACCAGCCCCTTTCTGGAAACCATTGGAAAGTTACCGAAGCTGGAATGTCAAAATTGATAGCTGCAAATCGCGTCCAAGCCACCATAAGCGTGTTGCGCTTTCGGCGATACTCCGCAGACTTTCCGGCAGTTCCGCTAGCTGACGTTTGGACTGATACGTCCGGAGGTGCCGGACTCGATAAAGTCTACGTCGTCCAAACGGGAACGAAAGTCATCGAGCGCTGCATCCTGATGGCCACCGACCCCCGCGACCTGGTGCTCGATCCGACGTGCGGGAGCGGGACGACGGCGTACGTGGCGGAGCAGTGGGGGCGGCGGTGGATCACGGTCGACACGAGCCGGGTGGCGCTGGCGCTGGCGCGGACGCGGCTGATGGCGGGACGGTATCCGTACTACCTGCTGACCGACTCGCCGGAGGAGATCAAGAAGGAGGGCGAGCTGACCGGGAAGCTGCCGCCCGCCTACACGACGGAGGGCGACGTGCGGAAGGGGTTCGTCTGCCGGCGGGTGCCGCACGTGACGCTGAAGTCGATCGCGAACAACCCCGACATCCGCGAGGGGATGACGCGGGCCGAGATCGACGCGGCGATCGCGCGGCATGCGGAGACGGAGACGCTCTACGACCAGCCGTACGAGGACAAGGGGCGGGTGCGGGCGAGCGGGCCGTTCACGGTCGAGAGCCTATCGCCGCACCGGGTGCTGGCGACCGCGACCGAGGACGAGGGCCAGGGCGGGGGCGCCGGGCAGAAGGAGGCGATGCGGGGGCAGGACTTCGCGACGATGATCCTGGACAACCTGCGCAAGGCGGGGGTGCAGAACACGAGGCGGGCGGAGCGGCTCGTCTTCGACCGGCTGGAGCCCTTCGCGGGGCGGTGGATCAACGCGACCGGGGAGTTCACCGAGGCGGACGGGGCGGTGCGGCGGGTCGCGGTCACGATCGGGCCGGAGCACGGGACGGTGGGGCCGGGGCAGGTGAAGGAGCGGCGAAGGAGGCGGTGCTGGGGCTGGGCTACGACGTGCTGCTCGTCTGCGGTTTCGCGTTCGACCCGCACGTCTCGGAGGAGGCCAAGCGCTACGGCGGCCTGACGGTGCTGCCCGCGAAGATGAACCCGGACCTGGCGATGGGGGACGAGCTGCTGAAGAAGACGGGGGCGGGGAACCTGTTCATGATCTTCGGCGAGCCGGACGTGGAGATCTCGACGGCGGAAGGGCAGGTGACGGTCGAGATCAAGGGGCTGGACGTCTACGACCCGACGACGGGGGCGATCCGCTCGGCGGCGACGGACGACATCGCCTGCTGGTTCATCGACACGGAGTACAACGG
>JBPCRG010000183.1:0-2936 GCA_050997095.1 Thermomicrobiales bacterium
CAGCACGGTCGCGATCAGTTCCTTCTCGCGCCGCAGGATCTCGGCGTCCTGGACGGCGATCTCCCCCTGCTTCTTCACCTGCTCGATGCGCACTTCCTCCTCGACCACGCGCTGCATCTCTTTGTTCGACTGGATGTCGTACGCCTTATCGGCCTGCGCCTGCTGCGCCTTCACCGTCGAGGCGTACTCGGCCCGCTTGATCTCGAGGTCCCGGACCGCCTCCGCCTGCTTGGTCTGGCTGGCGGTCTGCGCGATGATCGTCTCCTGGTCGGCCATCGCCTCCGCGACGCGGGACTCCTTGATCGCCTGGGCCCGCTTGATCGCGATGTCACGCTCGGCCTCCGCCGTGGCGATGTCCGCCTGCCGCTTGACCGCCGCGATGTCGGGACGGCCCATGTTCGTGATGTACTCGTTCTCGTCGCGGATCTCCTTGATCGTGAACGAGATGACCTCGAGCCCCATCTTGCTCATGTCGTCGGCGACCTGCGACCGCACCTTCTCCGAGACCATCTCCGGCTCCTTGACGATCTCCTCGACCGTCAACTGACCGATGATCCCCCGCAGATGCCCCTCCATCACGAGCCGGATCAGACTCTCGCGCTCCTCGGGCGTCTTGTTGAGGAACTGCTCCGCCGCGGTCTTGATGCTGACCTCGTCGGACTTGACCTTGATCTGCGCCACCGCCTCGACGATGACCGCGACGCCCTGCCGCGTGTAGAAGGCGTTCTGAGGGGTGACGTCGAAGCTCATCAGCTCGAGCGACAGCTCGCGCGCCTGCTGGATCATCGGCCAGACCAGCGCTCCGCCGCCGACGACGACCTTCGTGCCCCCGACGCCGTAGACGATGAGGGCCTGGTTGGGCCCCACTTTCCGGAAGAGGGACGCGACGATGGTCATGACCAGAAATATGGCGACCGCCAACCCGATGACGATCGCGAGAACGGCGACGAGACTCACGGACGAATCCTTATCCAACCGCCCAAGCGGTTTTGCGATCGTGTCCGCCCTCCACGTCGAGGACGGTGACTCCAGAATTGCGGGACGGCGCGGCGTCACTCCGTCCGGTCAGCGCCCGATGCCGCGCTCGGGGTCGGGGTCGGGGTCGGGCGGAGCGTGGATCTGGGCCTCCGCGAGCGCGGGCAGCGACGCGAACTCGTCGGGGTAAAGATCATCCCACCGATCGACGTAGGCCACACCCCGGTCGAGGCGGACGACCACCACCTCCGTGCCCCGGAGAACCGTCTCCCCGTCCGAGGCCCGCGCCGTGACGACGTGGCGGACGCCGCGCAGCTCGTAGACCATCTCGCCGGTGCCACCGGCCCGGATCGGCGAGGTGACGCGGCCGAGCGATCCGATGACGCGGTCGCGGGTGCCGTCGAGGAATGTCTGCCCGCGATGGAGCACGTTCATGAAGAGGAAGATGACCCGGGCGCCGCCGATGCCCGCCGCGACGCCGATCGCCGCGCTGAGCGGACCGCCCCACCCCGCGCCTTCGCGGACGAGATAGCCCACTCCGCCGAACCAGGTGAGGAACGCGAGCACCGTGCCGACGCTGACGAAGCTGGCCTGGTCGCCATGGCCGTGGCCGCCATGGCCGTCACCCGAGCCGTGGCCCGCGTGTCCATGGCCGACCCCGGCGCCGGCGATTCCCGTCACCAGCGTCAGCGAGGAAAAAACGAGTCCGAAAAAGAACGATCCGAGCAGAACGGCATCGAAGGTGTCGCGGACTTGAAACGCGCTCGTGAACGCGCCCACTGGTTGATTCCCCTTGTCCGGCCAGGCGCGGCAGCCGCCGGGACCGATCTCCGGAACAACGATGCGTATTCCGGCATTCTTGTGGCGGGCGACGCATTCTTCCAATGGAGCGACCACCCGTCCACGCATCAGTCTACGCCCGAACATCGAAAAGAGTTCCAGACCCGGGCGACGCCCCGATCCGTCAGCCGGCTCTGGTCGTTTCCCCCTCGCCGCCTACACTTGCGACGGGTCGCGGCGGGGCCTCTCCCCGATCCGACGGTCAGCTTCAACCCTGTTCAGTCCCCAACCGTCGCGTCCGGCGGCGCGCCACCCGACGGAGAATCACGATCATCCTTAAGACCGCACATGGGGCCGTCGTTCCCAGATATGACGAATCGGACCCAGACACCGCCGACCCCGGACAGGCGAGCCTGGCCGCCGAGACGGTCCGCGCCGACCCGGAGGTCCAGGCGCTGATCCGCCAGGCCAACAAGAGTCTCGGGGTCCTCGGCTTCACCGAACACGGATTCCGCCACGTCGGCCTCGTCTCCAGCATCGCCCGCAACGTCCTGCGTTTGCTCGAGATCGACCCCCGCCAGCAGGAACTGGCGGGGGTCGCGGGGTACCTGCACGAAATCGGCAACGTGGTCAGCCGGCACGGCCACGCCAACACGGGCGCCCTGCTCGCCTACCCGATCCTGACCCGTCTCGGCATGGCTCCCGAAGAGACCGCGATCGTGCTCGGCGCGATCGGCTCCCACGGCGACGATCACGGCCGGCCCGGCGAGCCGGTCAATCCGGTCGGCGCGGCGCTGATCCTGGCCGACAAGTCCGACGTGCATCGCAGCCGCGTCCGCAATCCCGATCCGTCCACATTCGACGCTCACGATCGGGTGAACTACGCCGCCCATTCGTCATTCCTGCGCGTAGACGAACTCAACAAGACGATCACTCTCGAACTCACGATCGACACGTCGGTCGCCCAGGTGATGCACTACTTCGAAATCTTCCTGCCGCGCATGCTCATGAGCCGCCGAGCGGCCGAGTTCCTTGGTTGCGCGTTTCACATCAACGTCAATGGGGTGGAGTTGCTGTAGCGGATGACCGGCTAGGTGAGGGCCAACTGAGACGCTGCGATCTGAGACAGAAAGTGGCTCAGATGCGGGAGGATCAGGTTGCTGTGCATATAGAGCTTGGAG
>JBPCRG010000199.1:0-5024 GCA_050997095.1 Thermomicrobiales bacterium
TGACCATCCGTTTCACCATCGTCGTGGCGATCACCGTGTATGCCATCTCGTGGTTTGTGTCCCACGACTGTCCAGGAGTACTTGCGCAAAAACGGGATTGTCCCCAACCCAACGCGCCCGGGCCAAGCCTGATCGCGGTTGCCCTTCGGCTCTTCGTCGTCGCCTGCCGACCGCGCGAACTCCGCGCGGTCGGCGCGGAAACCACCGATCAACGCACAGATTCGCCTGTCGGGGAACAGCCCGCCGGCCCGCGACGGGTCGGCGGGCTTCGAACCCCGGGGAGTCGCCCGTCCGCGGGGTCGGCCGACGCCTTTCCCCGCCCCGACCGCGGCCCCCGGGCGCCGGGCGCGGCACCGGGCGATCAGGCGCCCATCAACCCCGCGGGCATGGCGAGTGGACCGCAGCCTGTTCCTCGGCGGCCCGCGCAGGCCGCGACGGCCTGCGCCAGCGCCGTCACGGCCGTCGCCGTCGGGCCGACCGGGCCGCGAACGCCGACCACATAGGCCGTCGGGCCGATCCGGAAAGCCACGGCGACTCCGTGGGTGACTGCCCCTTGGCCGTCGGTATGCGCATAGGTCAGCGCGCTCGACTCGTCGCCGATCTTCCCCACGGCATGCGTCGCCACCAGATCGGAACCGGAACGGCCGGGATCGGACGCGTAAAACGGGGGAAACCGGAGCAACGCGGCCGAGGCCGCCTTCGCGTCGGGGAAGGCCAAGGCGAACAAGACGACAACGCCGCCGGCCACCGCGCCGGCCGCCGGAACTTCCTGACGGAGGTAATAGACGTCCGTCGCATCGCCGAAGAAGTCGGTTTGGGGTTGGAAATCTGCCGCGGAATAGCCGAGGAGCGGGAGATCCTTCCCGGCGATCCGGCCGTATCCGTCGTACGGTGTGTCGATGCCGTCGCCCGCGAGATAGGCCGCGCCCGCGCCCAGGCCGGGACCGTCCGCCGCCGCGAGCTTGGCCAGGAGGGCGGCCATCAGGGTGTACGCCTCGGCTTGCGTCGGCCGGACCCCGGTGCCGTCGCCCACTTCGACGGCGACGACGAAGGTGCCGACCCGAGCCATCAGGTGGATCCCGAGCATCGGAGCGCCGGTGTCGGGATTCCCGAACTGGGCATTGTCCATGTGCGACCGGTCCCCGACCACCGCGGCGTCGGCGATGACGTCGCTGCTCGGCCAGGTAGCGGCCTCGACCGTGAAGCCTTTCGCCGCGCCGGCCGCCGTGGCGTAGCGCTCGATCCTCGATTGCACCAAGCGTGTGCCGATCTGACGCGGGTTGTCCGCCGCCGGCAGCGCCAACGCCAGCCGATAGCTGCGGATGAAGCCGTCGCCCTGCAGCGCCACCTTCAAGTCGGGGAGATTGAGGTGCCGGCCCAGGGATTCCGCCGAATCGCTCCCGTTGGCATAGATCTCGTAACCCGGCCGGTCGAGATCGCTCGGGCGCAGCAGGACGGCGGCGGGGTCGAACACCCCCGTCGCCGCCGCCCGAACGGGTCCGGCGGCGGCCGCGGCGGCGGAGAGCAGCACGAGGCAGGAGAGGAACGCGCGCAATCGCGGCATCGGTGGGGAAGACCCTTCATGGTACCGCAGCCGCGAACCGCGGCCGGACAGGAGGCTTTCAACCGCGAACTGCGGCCGGACAGGAGATTTTCAGTATACACATTTGGCGAGGGCAGCACACCTCGTCATGACATCCAAGCTCTCCCGCAGATTCGGTGAAGCCTGTCCCGGCTACCGAGCGACTGGAAGACAATGCATTCTGCTGGCCGCCCCGCCGGCGGAGGGGTTGCGATGGTTCCCGCTTGTCCCCGATCCCGCCCTCGCCCCATGTCGAGACGCCGCTCCTTGGGGACGACGGCCCGACGATCTCCGCCGCATCCAAGGATGAGACGGCGCGCTGTCCGCTCTGCCGGTGGCGCGCCGATCGCATCCACAGCCGATGCGTGCGCATTTTGGCTGATTTGTCGTGGGCCACGCTCGTCCGCCGGCGCCTCGTCGACAACCCGGCTGATGCGCTGGAGGTCTTCTTTCGGTCAAAGGGACCCTGCCTGAACGCGGCGGCGGCATTGGCGGGGACAGCGGAGCAGGCCGAGCCGCCACGATCGCCGTCCGACGAGCTCCATCAAGGCAAACGCCGCCATCCAACGCCGCCGCTCGCCCGTGTCCGGCACAAGGCGGCGGGCGGGCGGGCAGCGCGCATCTCGCCCACCTCCGCGTCACGGACCCTGCGGTCGCCATCGCGACCGGTCTTGCCGAAGACTTCCTGGTGATGCTGCGCCGGCGGGAGGGCGAGCGGCTGCCAGCCTGGCTGGATCAGGCCGAGACGAGCTGCATTGACGACCCGAAGCGATTTGCGGGCCGACTCCGTGCGGATCACGACGCGGTGCAAGCGGGGCTGACCCTGCGGCGGAGCGACGGACAGACCGAGGGCCGGGTCAACCGGCTGAAACTGCTCAAGCGGCAAAGCCATGGGCGAGCGCACGCCGACCCGCTGCGCAAGCGGGTGCTCCAGACGGCCTGAACACGGTCATCTCCAAATGATCGCCAACCACCCTATCCTTGAATCATCAAACTTGCGGGAGAGCCCGGATGTCATGACGAGGTATGTGTGCACGATCAATCGGCATCTTCATTGGCGACGACGCGACGCCCCACCCCGTCGTTCCGGGCGGAGCCCGCAGGCAGAGTCGCGGAGTCCAGGAATATCTTCGAGCGGAGCGGGAACCGTCGTCGGGCGGGCGGATGCCGTTTGATGATGCGCAGACCATCGAGGGCGACGGCGGTGTTGGAGCGATGAGGCGAATGCGAGGAGAACTGCGCGGATGGACGCGGGATCGAAACAGGTGTGGGAAGAGGGAGATTCGGCGGCCTTCATCGACCTGGGCGAGGTGTATACGCCGCGTCGGGTCGAGATCGCGAAGGCGTTTCTCGATCTGATTCCCGCGGAGCGCGACGACGCATTCACGGGGGTAGAGCTCGGGGTGGGCGCGGGGTGGCTTTCCGAGGCGATCCTGAAGCGCTATCCACGGGCGCGCATGGTCGGGCTCGACGGGTCGGCGGCGATGCGGGGGACGGCGGTGGCACTGCTCGCGCCGCTCGGGGGGCGGTTCGAGGCGCTGCCCTTCCGGCTGGAGGCTCCGGGCTGGATCGAGACGCTGCCTGCGCCCTTGCGGTGCGTGGTCGGCAGCCTGGTCGTCCATCATCTCGACGGCGACGGCAAGCGGCGGCTCTTCGCGGACCTCCACACCCGCCTGGAGCCGGGCGGGGCGTTGCTCATCTGCGATGTCGTGGAGCCGGCGAACGCCTGGGGTCGGCGGCACATGGCGCGGAGCTGGAACGACGAGGTCGAGCGCCAGTCGCTGGAGCTGCGGGGCGACCGCCGGGCCTTCGACCGGTTCGTCGCGGACAGGTGGAACTTCCACGAGTTCCCGGATCCGGACGACGAGGTGGACAAGCCGTCGCGCCTGGTCGACCAGCTCGGCTGGCTGCGCGACGCAGGGTTCACCGGCGTCGACGTCTTCTGGGCGCGGGCCGGGCATGCGCTGTTCGGCGGGTACCGGGCATGACCTTGGGCTGAGCCTTGACGATCACGGCTCGGGGCGGACGTCCTGCGACGGCTCGCCCTCATCGTCGGGGCGGAGCGAGACGATGTGGTCGGGTCCCACCACGAATCGCTTGATCCCTCCCTGCGTCAGCGCGGCGTAGACCGACGAACGCCGGATCTGGAACCGGGCAAGGACATGGTCCTCGATCTCGGCGAGGGGCAGCGGCCCGCGCTCCCGCAGCAGCTGCTCGATCTCCTGGCCGCACCCGCGCCGGCGCGATCTCCCCGTCGTCGTCGACGGCTCTGAACTGGACGGTTGATGGTCGGCGCGGATGCCCACGTTCTGGGACATCAGCCCGTAGACGCCCGTCCCGGCCCACACGAAGATGCGGTCGTAACGACCCAGCCAGGAATGGACGTCGCGTTCGCTCATCCGGTAGTCGGCCGGCAGCAGCGCCCGCAGGTCCTCGGCGATGACCGAATAGTGCGACGGTCCACGCTGCTCGAGCACGCGGCGCATCGCCTGAAGCCGCCGGATGCGTTTGTCGCTCAACCCCTCGATCGCCGTCGGCGGGAGCTGGAAGCGGCCGTCGGCGCGGCGGACGGCCGGGCCGAGCAGGTCCATGCGGGACGCGACGGCGAAGTCCGGGAAGCGCGCGAGGTCGTCGGGGGCAAGATAGAGCCGCACTTCGGCGTCGAGCTCCTCCGCGCTGAGCGAATCCTTGCCGGTGAGGATGGCGACCACCGCCATCTCGACATCCTCGATGCCGTCGGCCGGCTGCAGGCGGTCCTCGAACAGTCTCAGCAGGAATCGCACGAGCCCGTTGTCCGTCCACAACGTTCCCGGCGCGACGGTCGCCATGATCGGTGGCAGCCGTCGGTCGCGCCATGAGAGGCCGAGCGTGTTGCGCCAAACGTCGACGGAGGCGAGAGCAGGCTCAAAAAGCAGTCGACGCCGCCTCAGCCGGTCCAGTTCCTTCCGCTCGATCTGTCGAATTCGCTCCCGGGTCACGCCGAGATGCGCACCCACCTCCTCAAGCGTCATCGCGCCGGCATCGTCGAAGCCTTGCCGCATGGTGACGACGTCGTAGGCGCGCTCCGGCAGCGCGTCCACCATCGCGACCAGCGCGGCGAGCGCCGCTAACGCGGGTTCGACCGGAACGGCACGCTCGTGGACGGCATCGGAGGGATTCGCCGCCACCCGGACCTGATCCTGGGCACACTCGGCATTGAGCGTTTTGAGGAGCGCCGCCCCCGTCGCCCAGATCGCTCCGAGGAGTTCCGGCGACGGCCATTTGAGGATTCGGACGAAGGCAACGTTCGTCAGGCTGGCGACGTCCCCCACGGTCATGAGATGGGCCCGTTGAAAAAGCGTCCTCGTCGCGGAATGCAACGCGAGCAGATTGATGGAGAGCCCAAAGGGATCCCGACCGACGGCGCGAAGCGCGGGGAGGAAACCGGCCCCGAAGACCGGCG
>JBPCRG010000225.1:0-3105 GCA_050997095.1 Thermomicrobiales bacterium
TCCGGGGCCTTCGCGGAGAGAATCTGGAATTCCTTCTGGTAGGTCGGGAAATCGATCCAGTGGTAGAGGCAGCGCCGCTTCAGCGCGTCATGGATCTCGCGCGTCCGGTTCGAGGTCAGGATCACGATCGGCACGTGCTCCGCCCGGATCGTGCCCAGCTCGGGCACCGTCACCTGGAAATCGGAGAGCAGCTCCAGCAGGAATGCCTCCAACTCCTGGTCCGCGCGGTCGACCTCGTCGATCAGCAGCACCGGCGAGCGGTCGTGCGCGGCGTCGATCGCCTGCAGCAAGGGCCGCTTCAGCAGAAACTCCTCGCCGAAGAGATCGCGGCGGGCCTGCTCCCGATCCGCTCCCCCGGTTGCCTCCAACGTCTGCAGGTAGAGCATCTGGCGCGGATAGTCCCATTCGTAGATCGCGGAACTCGCGTCAAGACCCTCATAGCATTGAAGCCGGATGAGCGGCGTGTCGAGGATCGTCGCCAACACCTTGGCGATCTCGGTCTTGCCGACCCCCGCCTCCCCTTCGAGCAGCAGCGGCTTGCGCAGCCGGAGCATGAGGTAGAGCGTCGTCGCCAAACCGCGGTCGGCGATGTAGTTCTCGCCCCGCAGCGCCTGCTCCAATTCGTCGACGGTCTCGAAGGTGCGGCCCGCATGCCGCTGAAGATAGGTAGCCGAGGAAGTGCTCACGTCGCGTCGTTCTCCACGCATCCCAACGAACCGCCGCCCCTGCGACGTCATGACGCAAAAGTATCCCGCACCCCGCCCGAAGCTGCCATCGCCCGCGCGACAGTGGCCCCGCCCCCAACGGCCGAATCCGCGACGTCCGTCAGTCGGTTTGAACCGACTTCCGTTCACTCAGCCCTGGACTTTCAGTCCGGGGCGATGCCGGGCGCATTCAATGAGGAGAGGCTCACCCTGCCCCTCCGTTCCGAGCGGAGTCCGCCCCCACCGTCATTCCGAGCGGAGCCCGCAGGCGGAGTCGAGGAATCCCGTCGAGCGGAGCGAGAACCGTCGTCGGTCCGGGCGACGAAACATGGCGACGCAGAGACCAATGGCAGGCGTCGTCATCGAACAGGACCGGCCCCCTTTCCCCCGACCCGCACCCAGGGGGTACCCGCCCCGAGTTGGGGGGCAAGGGGAGGCGACGGCGGGGATGACCGATGCCGGTGGACGAGCCACTCGGGATGACGGAGGACGAGGCCCACCCCGCATTTCATTCTGACGAAGGAAGAATCTCGTCGATCTCGGCAACGCGGGTAAATGCCTGTAGTCAAACCGCCGACGAACAAAGCATCTCGTCGTCCCCGTTCCTTCGCCATAACTCACCCGACACCCCGCCCTAGGCCCCCGGCTCCTCCGGCCAGCGCCCGTACCAGTCGAACGGCTCCGGGTTCGGGTTCACGACCACGTTCTTGACCTGCGTGTAGGCGTCCATCACGTGCCGGCTCAGCTCCCGGCCGACCCCGCTCTGCTTGAAGCCGCCGAACGGCGCCTCGGGCGGGTTGACGGTCGGGTAGTTGATGCTGACGTTGCCCGCCTGCATCCGCCGCGCCATCGTGTGCGCCCGCCGGATGTCGCGCGTCCACAGCGTCGCCGCCAGACCGTAGATCGTGCCGTTCGCCATCCGCACGACCTCGTCCTCCGTCGAGAACGGGATCACCGCCAGCACCGGCCCGAAGACCTCCTCCTGCGCCAGCCGCATCTCCGCGCGCACCCCGCCGAAGACCGTCGGCCCGACGAAGTTGCCGGCGGCCAGCCCGTCTCCCGCAAGCTTCCTCCCGCCCGCCAGCAGCTCCGCGCCGTCCTCCTCCGCCATCCTGCAGTGGGAGAGCACCTTCTCCTGCTGCGCCGGAGAGATCACCGGGCCCATCTGCGTCTCGTGCAGGGACGGATCGCCGATCCGGATCCGCTTCGCCCGCTCGACGAACCTGGCCAGGAACTCGTCGTGGATGTCGCGGTGCAGGAAGAGCCGTGTCCGCGCGGTGCAGCGCTGCCCGGCGTTCGTGTAGATCGCGAAGAGGGAGCCATTGACCGCCTCCTCCAGATCCGCGTCCGGGAAGACGATGTTCGGGCTCTTGCCGTCAAGCTCCAGCGTCACCTTCTTGATCGTGCCCGCGGCGAACTCCATGATCCGCCGGCCCGTCGCCGTCTCGCCGGTGAAGGCCACCTTGTCGACCAGCGGACTCCCCACCATCTCCTCGCCGATCGTCCGGCCCGGCCCCGTGACCACGTTGACCACGCCGTCCGGCAACCCCGCCTCGCGGCAGATCTCGCCGAGCAGGATCGCGGTGATCGGCGTCACGCTGGCCGGCTTCAGGACCACCGTGTTCCCCGCCGCGATCGCGGGCGCGACCTTCCAGGCCGCCATCAGGAGCGGGAAGTTCCAGGGCACGATCTGCGCGCAGACACCCACCGGCTCGCGCAGCGTGTAGTCGAGCAGCGGCCCGTTCATCGGGATCTGCTCGCCCCAGAGCTGGGTCGCGATGTTCGCGTAATACTCGAAGCAGTTGGCCGAGCTGATCACGTCGCCGCGCGACTCGACGATGATCTTGCCGCAGTTCAGCGTCTCGATCGCCGCGATCTCGGCGACCCGCGAGCGCAGCAGGCCCGCGATCCGGTGCAGCGCCCGGGAGCGCTCCAGCGGCGTCCAGCGCGGCCACGGCCCCGAGTCGAACGCCCGCCGCGCCGCCGCGATCGCCGCGCCCACGTCCGCCGACCCCGCCCGCGGCACCCGTCCGACCGCCGTGTTCGTCATCGGGCTGACCGTCTCGAACGTCTCCCCGCTCTGCGCCGGCACGCTCCTGCCGTCGATCAGCAGCGAATACCCCGTCGTCGCCCGCGCGGCCGTCGTCGCCATCGAGATGCATCCTTCGCGTCGCGCACCGAGCCGTCATCAATTCAGGAAAAATAGCACCGCGCCTTTCTCGGATCGCCCGAGGCGCGCGGACACGGCACGGGAAAGCGGGCCAACCATCCATCGGATACACTTCCCCGCGCCAGATCCAGGCCGGAGTGGCGAAACGGCATACGCAACGCACTCAAAATGCGTCGGGGCAACCCATGGGGGTTCGAATCCCCCCTCCGGCACCAGCTCACATGAAGCCGC
>JBPCRG010000255.1:0-7628 GCA_050997095.1 Thermomicrobiales bacterium
GGTCAGCACTTCCGGCTCGGCGGCCGGGTCGATCATCGGATGGAGCATCTGGTCCAGCTGGACAGGCGCGACCCGGCGGACCGCCGTCGCGGTGTCGATCGCACCTTCGCGGACCATCGCCACGGCGATGCGGACGGCGGCGGCGCCGGTGCGCTTCGCCGACCGCGTCTGGAGCATCCAGAGCCGGCCCCGCTCAATCGTGAACTCCAGATCCTGCGCTTCCCTGTAGTGCGCTTCGAGCGTCGCGGCGACCCTCTGCAACTCTCCGAACGCCCTGGTCAGGCGGGGATTCGCGGCCATCCCGTCGAGCGGGAGCGGCGTGCGGATGCCGGCCACGACATCCTCACCCTGCGCGTTGGCGAGGTATTCGCCGACCAGACGCCGCTCGCCCGTGGCCGGATCGCGGGTGAAGGCGACGCCGGTGGCGCAATCGTCGCCGAGGTTTCCGAAGACCATGGCCTGGATCGTGACCGCGGTGCCGAGGTCGTCCGAAATCCGGAACTCACGGCGGTAGGCGACCGCGCGCTCCGTGTTCCATGACTGGAAGACGGCGTCGATCGCGCCACGAAGCTGAAGCCAGGGATCGTCGGGAAACGCCTGGCCCGCGGCGCCGAGGACCAGGTCGCGGTAGGCGTCGACGAGCGTGCGCAGGGCTGGGACATCGAGCGCGGCATCTTGGGTCACGCCGGCGCGCGACTTACGGAGGGTCAACTGGGCCTCGAAGCGGTCGCTGGTTACGTCCAGGACGACCCGGCTGTACATCTGGATCAGCCGCCGATACGAGTCCCAGGCGAATCGCTCGTCCCCCGACTGCCCGGCGAGGCCGACGACCGCGTCGGCGTCGAGACCGAGGTTCAGGATGGTCTCCATCATCCCGGGCATGGAGACCGCCGCGCCGGAGCGGACCGAGAGCAGGAGCGGATCGGCGGGGTCGCCGAAGCGGCGGCCCGTGTCCGTTTCGATCCCCGCCAAACTGCCGACGATCTCCTCCCACAACCCCACCGGCCAAGCGCCGTCGTGGGCGAGCGCGTGGCGGCAGGCCGCCGTCGTGATCGTGAAGCCGGGCGGCACGGGGATGCCCGCCCGGGTCATCTCGACCAACCCCGCGCCCTTGCTGCCGAGCAGATCGCGCCCCACCGGATCGCTGGCATCGCCGGCCGCGAACGAACAAACCCAGCGCCGCGTGCCCACCCGAAACTCTCCTCTGCTACGCACGCCCGGCAGGCGGATGCGCTCGCCACCGAGGAAGTCGTCCTCTGAACCGTCGGGGCGCGAACGACATCCATGCAACGAAGGAACCGATTCCTCCCGCGCCACATCATAGCCAGCGTCACAGCTTTGTCAATGGACGCATATGGACATGTAGGAATGTTTCAAATCAATCATACCAACGGCAAGCCGGCAAAATCCGGACATCGATGCCGTGAACGGGCGAGGAGAGCTTCTTGCATTGCGGCTCGCCAGTTCGCCTCGCGCCGGCGAACGCCGAACTGCGCAAGGCGAAACGGCCCAGCGGGAAGCTGGCACCGACGTTTCCCCGGTGCGTGCGGGTCCGAGGCGGGAAGAGGGGGCGGAGGTCCGCGGGGTCGTTGTAGGGTATCGCCACGTCTTCCCCGCGGAGCCCATCGCGCCTCAAACGGCGGAATCCACGCCGTCGGCGCGGGCCTTGGCGGCGAAGAGGCGGCCGACGCTGCGGCCCATCGACAGGCCGATCTCGTTGTCGATCATGTAGTGGATCCCGGCCCAGCAGCGCGACTTCGATGCCCGCCAGGCGATGTCGGAGAGCTCCTCCGCCGCCTCGGGGAAGAAGTGGCCGAGCACGATCGACGCCACGCCCACCGCGGCCGAATACCCCGACGGATAAGCCGGGTAGTTCGGAGTCGGAAACGCGGTCGCGATCGTCGGATCCTCCGTGATCGGAGGCGGGATTCACCAGGTGTATTTGGCGTCCCAGACCGCGATCGCGGAGTCGGCGGCCGCGACGTTCAGATAGGCCAGGACGCGAGCCGCGTGGGGCAGATCGAGCGCGTGCATGCGGATCAATTCGAAGGCCAGCGGGGGGAGGAGCGCGGTCCGCTGATTGTAGGCCGATTCCGCCTCCTCCGCGAGCGTGCGGTTCGCGACAGTCTCCCGAACCTGCCCGACCTCCGCTTTGAATCTTGCCGATCCATAGACCGGCGGCGGACCGGGCCGGAACTCGTCGTTCCGCTCCAGGAGCCAGGCTTTCCAGGAGCCGCCAAGTGGCTCCACCGGCACGGGCGCGAGCTTCGGCGGCGCGGGCTTCCACCTCTCCGGACCGCTCGGGATGTCCTTCGGGTCGAACTTTGCGTCGGACCCGTCCGTCTTGGCGCGCGCGATCGCTTTGTCGGCCACGGCCTTTCCGAGCGCGAGGCCGGCGTCGATGTCGCTCTGGAACGCCGCGCCTGCCGCGAGCCGGGAAGTGGCCGCGTCCATCGCCAGCGCGTCGAACCGCCCCGCCGTCGCCGTCGGGAAGAGATGGGCCATCATCGTCGCGGCGGCCGCGGCAACGGTCGCGTGCTCCGACGGATACGACGATTGCTTCGGGTCGACTCCGGAGGCGGGCGTGACCTTGTCGCTCGCCGCCGACAGGCCCGGCCGGGCGTAGGCGACCTGCGCATCCCAGGCGGCGATCGCGGCGTCGTGCATCGCGGCGTGCACGAGCGCGTTGTCGTGCGCTCCCCGGAATCCGCCGACTCCGAGTTCGACGAAGAGATCCTGCATCGTCGCCGGCCACGGGATCACGGCCGGGCCTCTTCCCCATTTGGCGATCGACGTTTTCGCCGCGTCGCCTACGTTCGTTTGCGCGGCGACGACGGCGGCGATCTCCTGCTCGGTCGGAGCCGACGGTGCGGCGGGCCGCAACTCGCTTGCCGACGGGAGGATCCAGAGGGGCCAGGTCGCGAGCATGTCGCCGGCTGCGGCGGCGGGGGTCGCTGCGGCTGCCCACTCGAGCGCGGGCGATCCGGCGAAATGCGCGGCCGCCGCGGGCGCTGCGGAAACGGCATCGAACGCGACGATCGCCGCGCCGGCCATGCCTGAGCCGACGAGAATTCTTCGCGACAGCCGTGTCGAGGGATTGGACGTATTGCCATGACGTATTCGCTCCTTCAGTCCTCCGGCGGGGTCGCCGGATCGAGGGTCGATCGTGAGGCGACGCGTGCATGCGTGCAGTCCTCGTTGGAAACGGCATGCCATAAGGAATCACTCGCCCTCCCGTGTCACCGGGCCCTCCGTGAAGACTGCACAAGAGGCGATGGGTTTCTGTGTCGATGGATGCCGGGGCGGGCGATCAGGATGCGGACGCACCGACGTGCCGATCGAGGAAGGCCAGCGCCTCAGGTCCGATCACCTTCCAATCAGCGATCGAAAAATGGTCCAAGCCGGGGAACACCCCCAGAATCACCTCGACCCCCGCCGTCTGCAGGGTTTCGGTCATCCGTTGCGACTGATTGAGCGGGCACAAGTCATCCGCGCCGCCGTGAAGAATGAGAAACGGCGCCGTTTTCGCGTCGACGAATGTCTGCGGTGAGAAGTCGATGAGGGCGGATTGTTGAGGCGTCGCGCCCTGCGCGGCGCCAAGGGCGTCGATCGGCATGCCGGGATACGGCTTCGTCATATCCATCGCGCCGGCGATGTCGACCACGCATGCAACCCGGCTGGAGAAGCTCGCGAGCGCCGCGTCGCTGTCGTCCCGGGTGTCGCGATTGCCGAGGAACGCGGCCAAGGATCCACCCGAGGAATGGCCGAGCACGGCGATCCAATCTGGATCGATGCCGTAGGCCGCGTCATTCGCCCGGATCCGGCGGACCGCGCGCTGCGCGTCGTCAAGCTGCGCGGGCCACTGATTCGCCCTCGTGTCTGGATTGAAGAGTCGGTACTCGATGCTGCACGCGACGTAGCCGGCATCGGCGAGCTCTCGCTGAAACCCGAAGAAATCGCTTCGGGAACCGAACATGAGGCCTCCGCCATGAATCAAGACAACGGCCGGACGCGGGCCGACGTAGGCGGTGGGCTGCGCGATATCCAGGAGGAGTTTCGTACCGTCGGCCTCGCCGTAAACCACGCCCATGGTGAACGGCGGTTGGACGGGTGGCGGGGTGGCGTCTTGGGCGGCCATCGCTCTGAGGCGTCCCAAGCTCACGGCGGCGCCGACTGCCGCGGCGCGACCGATGGCGGAGCGTCGAGTGAAGCCAGAAAGTGCCCGTTTTGACGGAGTTTCCATTTGAGTCGTCTCCTCTTCTCCATCAGCGGAAGAACGAATCAGCCTCCGCCGATGGCGCCGGGCCCCTTTCACTTCGGCGCCACCTTCAGCTTCGCGGCCATGCCCTTGCCCTTGGAGTCGCCGTGGAGGAAGCAGAAGTAGCCGTATTCGCCGGGGGTGTCGAAGGTCAGCGCGAACTCCGTCGCCTGCCCGGCTTCAGGATTGCCTATGAAGCCTGAACTGACCCAGCCCTTGCCGTGCCAGACGTTCCCGCCTTGGGGCAGCAGGGTCAGCGGGCTTTGGCCGAATTTCGGGCGGCCGTCGGCGAACTGCCCGACGGGGTCTTCGGGCGGAATCTCGCCCGCGCCGATGAACGAGACCGTGTGCGGCTCGCCCGGTGCGCGGTGGGTCCACCGCACCGTGTCGCCGACCTTGACCTCAAGCTCGGCCGGGAAGAAGGCCTGGATCTGGACTTGACTCTTTCCCCCGGCGCCGACCGTCGCTTCCCAGGTCGTGGTCCCGTCGGCGTTCGGGCTCTGCTTGGCCTCCTTGTACTCCGCGACCTCGGCGTCGGCCTGGGCGTACAGCTTCGCCGTCGCGTCGCGCGAGGCTGCGTCGTACTCGGCCTGAGTCTTCAACGCCGCTCCACCGGTGGGTTGAACGACAATCTTCGCCTTCATCACTTCGCCGTGGACGTCGCACTGGTAGTCGTAGGTTCCTGCCTTGGTGAACGTCAGCACATAGGGCTGGGCCGGGTCGCGGAAAATGTCGATGCCCGAGGAGACGTACCCGGAGCCGGAGTAGGTGTAGCAGCCCTGCGGGAAGACCACGTCTGGTTTGAGGATCAGCGGCGGCGCCCCCGCCGCCGCGGGCGTGCCGCCGCCGGTTCGGGCCTCGGGGGTTCCCGGCTCCGGGTCGGGGACGAAGATCGGGGGCACCTCGCCCCCGGAGAGGAAGGAGGCGGTGTGGAAGCCGCCCAGGCCGAAGTCGAACCAGACCGCATCGCCCTCGGCGATCGTGATCTCGCCGGGGAAGAAGGCGTGCAGCTCGACGATGGGAGTCTGGTCCATCCGCATGTCGGCGACCTTGACCCGCCAGACGACGCTGCCGTCGGCCCGCGGTCCGATCTGCGGCGTGACCGCCGGGGGCGGAGTGCCGGCATCCTGAGCGTCCGCGCGGCCGGTGAGCGTGACCATCCCGGCGCCGGCGAGCCCGGCGCCGCCGAGCAATCGCATCGCCTCGCGACGGGTCAGCTGACCGAGACGAAGACGCCGGGCGATGTCGGAGATCTCGCCGGAGCAGGCCGGCGCGATCCGGTGATTGGAGTCGAAACGCATGATGGGCTCCTTCTCGAAGATGTCGGCCACCCCGAAGCCGATCGGGGCGGAATGCCGTTCTGTCGCTGTCGTTCTCCTCGACCTCCTTCCTCGTTTCGGTCGCGTCGACCGGCTCTTGATCTCAGGGATCCACTCAGGCGTCAGGCCGTGTCAGGCCGTGACGATGACCCGGCCGATCATTCCCTGGCGTCCATGGTGTCTGCATAAGAAGGGATAGGTCCCCGGCTCGGTGAACTTGTGCGAGAAGGTCTCCTCCGGTGAGACCTGGCCGGACTCGAAACTTCCGTCGAACCCGGCGACGCTGTGCCAATCCGCGCCCTTGTTGGTCCAGGTGACGGTCGTGCCGACCTTGACGGTGAGGATGTTGGGTTGGAAGCGGTCGTCCAGCATCGACAGCCGGGCGACGCCCCCGCTCTCCGCGTCGGCGGCCGAGATCGCCGTGGGCGGGACCGCCGCGGTCGCGACGGCCGCCCCGGTGGTCGCCGCTGGGTCCGAACCTGCGTGCTCGCCATGCATGCCGGACATGCCGTTCATTCCGGGGCCCGGATCGGAGCCCGCCGGCGGCGTCTTGCCCCAGAACTCCTTCAGCGGCCCGGTCGGCGCGTACCCCTCGTACTGGATCACGGTCATCATGCCGTTGGCGGCGTGTTTCTCGATGTGGCAATGGACCATCCAGACCCCCGGGTTGTTCGCGTCGAACGCGAGGTCGTAGCGCTCGCAGGGGGCGATCAGGACGGTGTCCTTGGTGAGTTGGGCCGCTTCCGGCACCGGGTTGCCGTCGGTCGCGACGATCCGGAAGGAGTGGCCGTGGATGTGGAAGGGGTGGGCGAGGGAGCCGGCGTTGATCAGCCGGATCAAGACCGTGTCGCCCTCCTTGACCAGGATCGGCGGGATCGCCTCGTTCGTGTGTCCGTCCATCAGGAACTCGTCGGCGCCGAGCGCGCCCCCGCGCAACGCGGCGTCGCGCGGACCCCGCGGCGACTTGCCGGTCGCCACGTCCGGCGTCAACTCGTTGTCCCACTCGGCGAGGATGTACGTGTCGTCGCGGTCGTAGCGGGGCCCGCCGCGCTTCGGTTCGACGATGAAGGCGCCATAGAGCCCGAGCGCGACCTGGGTGGCGACGTCGGTGTGGGAGTGGTACCAGCGGGTGCCGGCCGGGGTGGCGACGAAGTCGTAGGTGAAGCTCTGTCCGGGCTCGACCGGGGTTTGGTTCAGCCCGGCGGGGCCGTCCATCGCCGGAGGCACATTGACCCCGTGCCAGTGGATCGTCGTCCCCAGCGGGAGCTTGTTGACGAGCGTGATCCTGACCCGATCCCCCTCCCGCACGCGGATCTCGGGGCCGGGCACCTGTCCGTTGTACGCCCAGGCGCGGATCGGCGTCCCCGGCTGCAGCTCCCAGGCGATCTCCTCCGCGGTGAGGGTGAATTCCCGCGTCTGCGGCGGACCGTCGGCCGCCGGCGCCAGGGATGCCCAGCCTCCGAGCCCGAGTGCGACCGCGCCGACGAGCGCGAGCGCCATCCCGGCGAATCTCGCGGGTCGCCGAACGGGCGACCAATGTCGGCCCCGCACGGCGCGGCGGACTTCTGGGGGACGGCGCGCGGCGTGGGTGACGAGTTCTTCGGCGTGCGGCATGGACCCCCACTCCTGAATCGGGCAGCCTCGACACGGCCATCGTCAGGGGGTTGTCGAACCCCGAGACAGTTCCTCATGGCAATGGATGAAGGCAGCGTGGATCAGGAGGGAAGTCGGCGCATCGGTAGGAGATACTGAATTTTGGGTCGGTTGGGCGGCTAGGTATACTCGGGCCGCGGATCGGCGAGGGGGAGCCAACCGTGCGCCTGCGCCCACGCCGAGGCGGCCCGGCGGGTCGGCACGTCGAGCTTGGCCAGGATGTTCGCGACGTGGCTGTTGACCGTGCGCCGGCTGACGAAGAGCTCGCCGGCGATTTCCCGGTCGGTCCGCCCCTCGATCAGGAGGCGCAGCACCTCGCGCTCCCGCGGGGTGAACGTGATGCCGTCCGGACCTCGCTCAAGCCTCCGGGACGGACTCGTCGCCGCGTCGGGGAGGGC
>JBPCRG010000257.1:0-3502 GCA_050997095.1 Thermomicrobiales bacterium
GTGCCCTTTAGGGCAGCGATGGTTCCTTCCGCGTTATGCCGGGTACTTTATCAAAATCCGCGTCGTAACTGGTCAGGTCGTCGAGCTTCTGGTCCTCGATGTGGGCCACCGACAGGGCGTCCTCGAAGTCGAGGAACGGGTGGGCGGCGAAGACGTCGAGCGCCCGGCGGTAGCGCCGCTTGTGGGGTAGCTTCAGGCCGTCCACTCCGATGAGGGGCTTGAGGCGACCGGCGATGTCGGTCGGCGTCAGCCGGTACCCCGCACCTGTCCGCGCGGAGAGAACATAGACCACCTCGGCAATGACCGATTCCGACGTCGTCGCCTGCTCCTCACCAACATCAAGCCGCCGGAAGAGCTCACGGCAGGCGTCGGCCTTCTTCTCGTCGTCGCGGGTCAAGAATCGCAGGAAGATATTGGTGTCGAGGAAGGTCATCGGCCGCGCAGCTTCGCCAGCAGTCGACTCCCCCGCTCATGCTTCACCTGATCCACGACCGCATCAAAATCTTCGGGACGTGAATGGGGCTCAACTGAGCCAAAGGCCGATTCGAGAGTGAACGCCACCGGTTGCAAACTCACCCGATCCCCTTCGATCACGAATGCGACTTGGTCATGCGAATTCACGCCGAGATGCCGGCGCACTTCGGCCGGGATGGTGACCTGCCCTTTGGTGGTGATGGTCGAGATGACACTGCGCATACGTATGTACCCTTGAATAAACAAGTAAGGAAAGCATACACTCTCCTTACTTATGAATCAACAGGCGACACATGCTTTCTTTTACTACTTTTGACCCACTATTCTTATGGACCGCCCTGGCCTTCACGCTGATCCTCGTGCAGGTGCTTGCGGTCGTCCTCATCCCGTCGCTGCTCATCCTCCGATCCAGCGATCGGTCCATTCCATTTCGCATGGGGCCCTACGCCACTGGCCAGTACATCGTCGATCCGTTCCTCGTGGCTTGGGTTGCGCAAGTGGGACTGTTGGGACTCACGCAGCCGGTGCTGGCTGCGATCGTCGCGATATCCGCGCTGTTTCTTCCCCGTCTCGGAGCGCCCGACCATCTCTCGCGCCTCATATGCGTTCATAGTGAAACGACCGCGGACGAGGCGACCCGCATCCCGGTGTTCGAGTCAAAGTAAAATCCGTCACCCTTCACGTGCGCTTCCACCCCCGGATCATCATCGGCTCAGGGATCGGCGAGTGTCAGCCGGAGTCCCAGCGTACCGAGCGGCTCCATCGCGATCCCGACGTGTCGATAGCGCGCGGCGTCGTGGATCTCCGTGATCAGGCGCAGCAACGCCCCGGTGGCCGCATCCTGGGCCGTGATGTCCAGGGTCACCTGCCCGCCCGAGATGAGGGTGTCGAGCAGGTGGATTGCCGCCTCGTGCAGGCTGCCCACGTGTCGTTCGTCCATGGTGAAACCTCCTTGTGAATAGAAAAACCGGAGAGAGGTGCGTCCCCTCTCCGGTGTGCGGCGGATCGCTCCGTCGTCTTTGGTGCCGCGTTCATGCGCGGAATGGGTGTCAGGCGGCGAGGGCCACGGCCACCTCTTTCGTGTCCCGGGCGAGACCCAGGGCGACGACCATCTTGCCGACGATCCGCCGAACGGCGGCCAGCGAGGCTTTGAGCCCCTCGGCGTCGCCGTGGTAGCTCAGGATGTAGTCCCGAGCCGTGGGATGCTCGATCCCGAGCATGGCGCAGACGACCACCGATGCCGATTCGGCCTCCAGCTCCTTCTGCTCCCGGCTCGATGCTGCGCGTTCGTCGCGGAAGTGCTCCAGCTCATGGGCCAGCTCGTGGAGCAGGACCATGATCCGGTTGCGGGAGTCGAGATCGCGGGCCAGAGTGATCACCCCGTCGGGACCCGAGCTCCCCTGCCGGCCGCGCGGGAGCCGCTGCTCCTGCACGCGGTAGCCCGCCTCCTCCACCTTGGTTTTGAGGTAGCGGTAGAGGCCCTCCATGTCGTCGGGCAGCGGTCTCCAGAGTGTCGGCAGCGGATTGGCCGCGATGTCGACCAGGTCCTCCGCCGCGAAGACCGGACAGGGGTTGAAGCCGACGCAGTGGTCCACCGGCAGCCCCGTCGCCTCGTCGGCGATCTGCCGGACGATCGGGCACCAGATGGCGATCGCCTTCGCGCCCTTTCGCACCTGTCGCCCGGCGCGTCTCCAGCGGTGGTAGCCCGCGACGTGGGTGGCGTCGGGCCTCTGCCCCATGATCAGGAGCACATTGCCGTGGGAGTAGCGGTGGAAGCGCGACCAGAAGGCCAGCAGCTTCAGATACTCCTCGGTGTGTCCCCGGGCCAGCTCCCCCGCCAGCGCGTCGATCGCGGTGTCGATCAGGTCCCTGAGACGCTGCGCGCGCATCTCGGCGGTGACAACCTCGGTCAGCATCACCGCCGCTCCGTTTCCAGATCGAAGAGCGCGAACCGCCGCTCCTCCAGTTCCTCGAGACGGGCGGCCAGCCACTCCTCCAGGTCGGAATCGGTCTCTCTCCCTTCTTCAACACTCGCTTCGATCCCCGTCCCGCCGACGCGGTCCTCGAACGCCGCCTCCAGGTGCGCGTCGCACCCGAGGCATCCCGGGCAACCCATCGCCCTCTCCTCCTGTCGAACCTGCTACCGCGAAAATGGTCGCGGCACCAGGAGCCTCAGGAGCATCGAGTTTCGGGTTCCGTTTGGGTTTTTTGATTCTAAACCCTACCCCGCGTGGGCGGGCAAGAGGCAAGCTCCATTAGAGAGAAGCACGCATCATTCATTGACAGATGCGAGAAAATTGGTGCATAAAGAAGATTAATTGCCCTATTTTATGGCCGACGCATCTCTCCCTCCAACTAGTGTTCCGTCATCGACGCCCGCCGTCGAATCCCGTGCGATCGTGCGCACGTCCCAACAGATGGTGCGGCATCGGCGCATTCAGGTCGGCCGCCTCGTCGTGGTGCTCGGCGTCGCGAATGCGTGGATCGATCCCTCCGGCGAACTCGGCGTCCTGGTTCCGTTGGTGATCGCCCTGATCGCCGTGGTCGGGGTTTGGATCTGGTTGCTTGAGCGCGAAGGCGTCCTGCGGCAGCGGACCACGCTGATGGATGTGGCCAAAAAAGTCGGCATTCTCCTGCTCTTGCTCCTCATTCTCGACGTCTTGCGCACGGCCCATTCATGATCCGTGAAGAAACGACCCCTTCTATGACCCCTTCCGTCGCAGCAGCTCCGCCACCAATCGAACAGCACATGGAAAAGGATCCGCGCGGCGTCACGAAGCTTCAGGGATGGACGTCTGCCGCGGCCCTGATCGCCTTCCCTGTCTTCAAACCATTTGGGAGCGCTGGAGAAGGCATGGCCTTCATCCTGGGGCTGTACGCGCTCATCTACGGTGGAATCTGGGTTTACAAATCGCTGCGGCATGGCCGAAAACGATGGCGGTACGTCCTCGAGATCGCGGGTGTGATTCTTGTCTATACGCTCGTGAATGCGCTCGTCATGCAGAGCCTCGCCGCTCCGGGTTGATGC
>JBPCRG010000337.1:0-3964 GCA_050997095.1 Thermomicrobiales bacterium
GTGCTGGACTCAAGGTCGTACGGCCATGTCAGACGTGCAGCGCGGAGGCTCGGGTCAGCAGATCCGCGCCAGCCGCGAGGGTCGAGGACGAGCCGTCGTCGCGCTCCATCACCAGCGCCATCCCGGAAGCGTCACCGATCTCGACCGACTCCCGAACGGCCTGCAACGCCTCGGCCTCGGAGTCGTAGACACCGATCATGTTCCGCGTCTCGATGTCCCAAAGCTCAAAGCTCATTGCCCTTCTCCTACTGCGGCCACGCGGTGCGACCTAACCGCGAGCGTCCTCACGACGAGCCCCATCAAGTCGGCGGGATTGGTCCAAAGAGTCTAATGCCCCGACTGTTGGTCGTGCGCTCGACGCTGACCGACCCCCGGGAGGGCACCCGCATTTCCGCGATGAAGGTGCCCAGCCACGGCAAGTCGCGTGCACGCTCATCCGCCCTTCGCCGCGTTTCGTAGACCGAGATGCCCGACCATAGACGGAAGGTCTCGGGGTCGTCTCGTTTCGGTTGCTTGCCCGCCGCCGCTTGGGAAACGAAATCCGCCAACGTCGGCGGATCGGTCACCACGATCCGAAAGTAGGGTTGAAATCCTGTGTCAGTCACCCAACGGTTCCCTCAGCCTGGACCCAGTGTCCGCGATCCCTTCGTCACCATCTGCAGCTGAAGAGCGCGTTCGCGCTTCAAGTCGAGGTTGCCGTTTGTGAAGGGAGAGGAGGTACTGCGGCCGTTCATCATTCGCCTGGAGGAAGAGGCGAACTTGGCGACACAATCGTCTCCACTCGCTCGCCGATCCGCACCTACGATTCGATCCCACCCGCCGTATCCGGCTGTGAACGTCGCAGCTTGACGCCCAACACGGCGGCCACGCCATCCGCCACGGCCGGGCCGACCCATGACGGCGTGCCCGCGTGACCGGGCCCGACGCCGCTGCTTGGCAAGGTCGATGCACCGCCGGTGCCGGAGCAGCCGCCTGACGTCTCGGTCGCGCAGACGTTGCCGGAACACGTGGCGCCCGCGCAGCAGACGACCGTATCGCCGCAATACTCGCCGACGTTCTTGCAGAGGCCGGAGGGGTTGTCGCACTGGCCCTCGAAGCAGGTCAGCCCGGCGCAGCAGTCCCCCTTCGCGGCGCAGGCGCCGCCGGGGATGCCGCATGGGCCTTCGGGGATCGGCGCGCAGACGCTGACGACGCCGACTGCGCAGGTCAATCCCGCGCAGCAGACCGTGCCGCCCTCCTCGCACGTCGCGCCCCGATCGAGACAGGCGTCGACCGCCTTCACGGTCGCGGCACGTCGCCCGACCACGGCGGCCAGACCGCCCGCCGCGCCCGCGGCCACCCCCGCCAGCATCCGGATAACCTGCCGCCGGGATGCCCCCGAGCCGAGAAGTCTCGTCAAATCATCGAATCGGCTGTCATCCATGCGCCCCGGTCTCCTTCGCTTGATGGGCACAGTCGGATCGTCCGAAAAGGCTCGTGGACGACTGCCGACTCGTCTCCCAACTGTCGGATGATCGTAGCACGCGAAAATCCCGAACAGCCGCCTTCGATCGCTGGAGCGATCCCCGCCGTAACCACGTCTCCAGCCTGGCCGCTCTGCCTCGGTCGCCCGGCATTCGCGGGCATGCCGGGCCGAGCTCGCGGAGACGTCGTCCTCCCCTACCGGATACCTGACGCCGTCCACGACCCCTTCGTCACCACCGGCAGCTGGAGGGCGCGTTCGCGCTCCAGATCCAGGTTGCCGACGTGGAGGGAGAGGGGGGACTGCACCCACTTGTAGATCGACTGGAGGAAGAGGCGCACGAACTTGGCGACGTAGCCGTCGATCAGCGCCTCCTGCTCCGGGTACATGCCCTTCAGCGCGAACGCGACCTCGTCCGGCAGCAGCTTCTCCCCGGCGAAGAGGTGGAAGCAGGCGTCGAGGATCGGGAAGGGCATCAACTCATCCTCCCCGACCTGATCGGGGGCCAGCTCCGGCCCCGCGGGTTTGGCGAGCACCGCGGCGATCCCCGCGTAGCCGTGCCGGTCGTGGAGATGGTCGATCAGCGCCATCACCACGGTTTTCGGAAGGTTCGCCAGCACGGCCAGCGCGCCCATCAAGTCGCCGCCGACGGTGGTGTAGCCGACCGCCTTCTCGCTCATGTTGCCGGTCTGCAGAAAGAGCCCGCCCGAGGAGTTGGACCAGTTCCACATCCGCTGGGCCCGCAGCCGCGCCTGGATGTTCTCTTTCGTCAGCTCGGTCACGCGCTCCCCCGCGCCGAGGAAGCACTGGACCGCCGCCAGTTCGCGCTCGTAGGCCTCGTCGATCGAGACGATCGCCAGCGGCACGCCGAGTTCGGCGCAGATCGTCTCCGCCGCCCGCCGCGTCTCGGCCGAGGAATGGCGCGAGGGCTGATAGAACGCCCGCAGCAGCCGCCCCGGATCGCCACCGGTCGCGCGGGTCGCGTACCGGTGGGCGATGAGCAGGGTCAAGAGGGAGTCGCGGCCGCCGGAGAGCGAGATCCCGATCAGCTTGAACGCGCCCGTCTTCTCGAAATAGTCGCCGATGCCGAGCGAGAGCGCGTCGAGGATGTCTTCGAACAGCGCGGCGCGGGGGGAGGGCGGAGAGGAGGCGCCCGGCAGGAAGAAGCTGCGGTGCGGGGGCGTCGGGTAGGCGAGGGTGGCGCGTCCGGCCGCGGTCGAGACGCGCTCCCGCGGGATCTCGATCGTGCGGGGGAACGGATTTCCCGCGGCGAACTGCTCCCGATCCATCCGCCAGGTGGTGTTCTCGGCGCGCAGTCGGGCGGTTCGGTCGAGATCGACGACCGCGCAGGAGTGGCCGCTCCGCCAGCGCGGGGCCTCGTGCATCATCTTGCCGTTCTGGTTGACGAAGCCGCCGCCGTCGAAGATCAGTCCGTCGTTCGCGCCGACCGTGTTGGCGTAGGCGATCGTGCATTGATGGTCGGCGGCGCGGGTCGCGATCAGCTCCCGGCGGGTGTCGGCGATCCCGACCCTGAAGACGGAGGCGGAGACGTTGGCGACCAGCTCGGCCCCCGCGTAGGCGCGGCGGCGAATCGGGCCGTCGGGGCTCCACAGGTCCTCGCAGACCTCGACCGCGAGCAGGCCGAAATCGAAGCGGAAGAGCAGATCGCCGAAGGGCACGCCGCGGTGCGTCTCGTCCTGCAGGGGGATGCCGCGGGAGACGGTCCGGCCCTCGTAATAGATGCCGTAGGTCGGCAGCTTCTCCTTCGGCACGAGCCCGAGAACCTCGCCGCCCGCGACGACCGCCGCGCAGTTGTAGCGCAGCCCGTCCTGCACGATCGAGACGCCGAGCACGGAGACCATCCCGACCGCCGCGGTCCCGCGGGCGAAGCGCTCAAGCTCCCGCCACTGCCCGTCGACGAAGCCGCGCCACTGGATCAGATCCTCGACCGGGTAGCCGCCGATCATCTGTTCCGGAAAAACGGCGACCGTGACTCCCTCCGCCGCCATCCCCGCCGCCTGCTCAAGCGCGCGGTCGACGTTCGCCGGAAACGCGCCGACCGTGGAGTTCACGTTGCCGAGACCGATCTTGACCAACCGCACGGGAGCCTCCGACGCTGTGGACGCGACAAGGGACGCTCCCCGTATTGTGACGGTGTTCGGGTGTTGGGGGCTAGGGGCTGGGGGCTGGGTGATCTGTGCATCGTCACTTGGCATTCTTGCCGACGGCGCCGCGGCACCCCACCCCCTCCGTCATGCCGGGCGGAGTCCGCAGGCGCAGTCGCGGGGTCCAGGAATCCCTTCGACCGCAGGGAGAACCGTCGGTCTGGGCGACGACCCATGACGTGGTATAGACCACCGAATGCTCCGTCTATCGCTATTCGGCTGGTGTGCGGATACCGACGAGATTCTTCGTGCCTCAGTAGGACGTCCAGCGATCATTGTCCGGCGGTGGGCGAGGCGTCGTGGTCGGCGGGTGGTTCGGGGACGGGGTAGAGGTGGG
>JBPCRG010000361.1:0-2742 GCA_050997095.1 Thermomicrobiales bacterium
CCTCCCACCAGGCCCGCATTTTCGATCGCCCGTCCAACCACGCCGCTTCTTCGAGATAGCGGGGGATCGTGTCGAAAAAGCCCTTCATCAACCAGATCAGGAACGGCATCTCGATCGCCGAATGGACGAGGATGAGCCCCAGATAGGAGTTGCGCAGACCGAGATCCCGCGCCAGTCCGTAGATCGGGATCATCGTCGCGGAGAGCGGCATCGTCTGCAGCACCAGCACGCCGTAGGTGATCCCGCTCTTGAGCCCGAATTCGAGGCGGGAGAGCGAGTATGCGGCGAGAGAGACCAGCGCCACGGAGAGGATCATGGTCGCGGTCGAGACGAAGATGCTGTTCGCCAGCGCCCGGCCGATGTTGAAATTCTGGAAGACGAAGGTGAAGTTGGCGAAGGTCGGCGTGGCCGGCCAGCGGATGTACGCGACGGCGTCGCCGTCGAACGCCGCGGTCAGCAGCCAGAGGAAGGGCGAGAAGAAGAAGACGAAGATGATCAGGTAGAGGACGTGGACAACGATCCACTCCAGGCGCGTGCCGTGCTCGCGGCGACGCTTCGCCGCCGTGCGCAGACGCGCCCGATCGACGTCCGCGTCGGCGGTGCGGGGCATCGGGCGTCGGCGCCCCTCGGCGGTCACGCTCATATCTTCGGCCTCGAGACGCGCAGGTAGACGGCGGCGAAGATCAGGTTGAGCCCCAGCATGACCGCCGCGATCGACGAGCCGTAGCCGATCTGCCGGCTTTGGAACGCGGCGTGGTAGGCGTAGAGCGCGATCACCTCGGTCTTGGCGCCCGGTCCGCCGTTCGTCAGCGTCAGGATCAGGAGGAAGGCGCCGAAGGTGGAGATCGTGACCGAAAGCAGGACGAGCGCCGCCACCTGCCGGAGATTCGGCAGGGTGTGGTCCCAGAACCGCTGCCAGGCTCCGGCTCCGTCCATCCGCGCCGCCTCATAGACTTGGCTGGGGATGGTCCGCAGCGCGCCCTGGAAGATGATCATCACGAACGCCGCGCCGCGCCAGGTGTTGACGATGATCAGCGACAGCATGGGAGCCTTGCCCAGCCAGCTGACGCCGTTGAAGCCGAGGAACTCCAGCGTCTTGTTCAGCGAGCCGTAGTAGAAGTCGAACATCGCGACCCACAGGAACCCGGCGATGATCGTCGGGTTGACCCAGGCCAGGAGCACCGCGCCATAGACGAACGGCGTCGCGCGATAGCCCCGATGGTCGCCGTGGTCGAGCAGGACCGCGAGCGCGAGCCCGAGCAGGAATTGCCCGATCACCGCCGAGCCGATCACGAAGACGAGCGAATTCCTCAGCACCGTCATGAACGCTGGGCTGTGGAACAGGCGCGCGTAGTTCGCCCAGCCGACGTGGCGGGGATGGCGGGCGTCGAGCCCGACGAGGGCGCGGTTGGTGAAGCTGGTGTAGATCGCCCAGACGGCGGGCGCGATGAAGAAGAGGCTGAGCAGGCTCGCGGCCGGCAGCAGCCCCCCCAGCAGGGCCCGATTTCTTCGCCAGGCAATCAGCCCGCGCCTCGGCGTGGTGGTCGCCATGCGCTCTCCGCACGCCGGACGATCGGCGGGCGATCGACGCGGTCAACGCTGCTCTGCGTTGACCGCCACCGATCGACCGCCGTCCGTCGCGCCGTCTATTTCTCCTCGACCACCAGATCGGCGCCCAGCGCGCTCGTCAGTTCCTGGGCGTAGCGCTTGGCGCCGTCCTCGGCGCTCAACTCGCCGTCGGCGACCAGGCCGGTGACGGTCTGGACCGCGGTGATGACCTTGCCGTAGTTCGGATCCGGCGGGATGAACTTCGCGCTCGCCAGCGATTTGGTCGAGTCGAGCAGGAACGGCTGCGACGTGAACGCCGGCGTCTCCGCCGCGTCGCTCCGCGCGGCCGGATGCGGATCCTCGGCGTTCAGCGCTGAGACGATCTCTTTGGTGTTGAAGGCCTTGATGAAGGCGAAGGCGAGATCCTTGTTCTTGCTGGCGGCGTTGATGTACCAGCAGGTGCCGGGGCCGCCGATGGTGAACGACGGGCCGGCGGTTTCGGTCGGGAAGAGCGTGTAGCCGACGTTGGCCTCGGTGCCGGCCTTGTCCTTGCCGTACCAGCCGCCGTAGACCCAGCCGCCCTCGAACAGGATGCCCAGCCCGCCGCTGCCGAGCTTCTCGCGCATGCTGGTCCAGGGTTTGGTCGTGGTCAGGATCTCCTGGCCGACGAGCTTGTCGGTCTGGAAGACCTGCACGTAGTAGTCGAGCGCCTTGCGGATGGCGGCGCTGTTCCCGATCCACTTGCCGACCTTCAACATTTCGCCGCCGAAGGCCCAGACCAGGGGCACGAAGGCGTGGTCCGCCGTGCCGCTCGAACCCGCTTGGCCGCCGTACAGGGCGTACGGCAGCACGCCGGGGTCGCTCTTCTTGATCGCGTTGGCGGCTTCGAGGATTGCGGCCACGTTGGCCGGCTGCCAATTCTCGGGCAGGCCCGCCTTCTTGAAGATGTCCTTGCGGTAATAGAGGAAGCGCGCGTCCAAGCCATAGGGGACGCACCACGTCTTGCCCTTGTACTGGACACTGGACTGGACCGACGCGGGGTAGAACTGAGCCCAGTCCGGCCACGCCGCCAGATGGGAATCGAGCGGCTCGAGATAGCCGGCGTCGGAGAGTTCGCCGGCGGCTCCGCCGCCGATGTGGAAGACGTCGGGACCGCTGCCGGAGTCGAGCGCCAACAGCAGCTTGGTGTAATAG
>JBPCRG010000388.1:0-3389 GCA_050997095.1 Thermomicrobiales bacterium
TCGATTCTGGCGCTGGTCGTCGTCGTCCTGTGGCGGCGCGCCGAGAGCACCTTCAATTCGGTCGGCGACGTGCAGGGGCACGCGGCCGCGGCGCTGCTGGCGGGGATCGTCGCGATGGCCGGCCTCGCGGCCGCACGCTTTCTGCTGGAGCGATGGATGGGGCCGTCCCCGCTCGGTTAATCGTCGAAAAGGGGCTGTGCTACACTCCAGAGGCGTGGCTCAACCAGTACCCTGCCTCATTCTGATGTGTGTTTCGGCTGTCGGAAGCGTTTCCGACGCAACGGCGATCGGACCGGTCCAAAGCAGATGCGAATAGTTCGGAACATCGGTCACGTCAAGCGTCGGAAGCGGTACGCGCGGATCGCGTCGATTTTGGGGTTTCTGGGTCTTTCCTCGACATTTGCCCTCATCTTTTTGCCGCACCTTGTGGTGGTCGCCTATGCGCTGCTGATCGGCGGGTTCATCCTCTTCAATTTCGGGATGCAGCAGCTTGGGAAGTGGTCGCACAACCCGCGGCATTCCCGGGACGACCTGGCGATCGACGAACGGCTTCAGGCGCTGCCGGACCGCTTCGTCCTCTTCCACTACGTCCAGGTCGGCAAGAGCGTGGTCGAGCACATCCTGCTCCACCCGGGCGGCCTGCTCGTGCTGACCGCCCGCGATCTGCCGGGCGTGGTGACCGGGGACGGCCGCAGCTGGACCAAGAAGAGCGGGGGATTCCTGCGCTTCTTCAGTTTCAGCGGCCCGCAGTTGGGCAACCCCTCCGGCGACAGCGACAAGGGCGTCGCCGCGGTCGAATCGGCGCTCGCCGACGGGTCGCTTCAGATCGATGTCGCCGGGGCGATCGTCTTCACCAGCCCGAGCGTCGATCTGGACGCGGACGAGACGGATCCCCCCGCGGTCACGCTGGAGGAGCTGCCCGAATTCGTGAAGGCGCTCGAGGCAGACCCCACCTTCGGCAGCAAAGAGCGCGACGCGATCATCGAGCTGCTCAGCAAGGGCGACGAACTGGAGCGCAACGAGGTGGTGCGCAAGCGGCGCCCGGTCAAGGTAAAGCGACGTACGGTATGATCGGTGATCAGAGCGCGACTGCGACTGCGACGCGAGCCGTGCCGCATCCGTGGCCGATCTGGGGGCACGACGAGGCCGTGGAGTCGCTCCGCCGGTCGATGCAGGCTGATCGGGTCCGGCATGCCTATCTCCTGGCGGGTCCCGCCGGGGTCGGCAAAACGGCCCTGGCCTTGGAGTTCACGAAGGCGTTGCTGTGCACCGGCGCGCCGGTCGTCGGCGCCTCGTGCGGCGTCTGCCTCTCGTGCCGCAAGATCTCGCGCGAAGTTCACCCCGACGTGCAGCGATTCGACGTCGCGAGCCAGACCGCGGCCGCGGCGAAGCCGGGCGGCAAGAACACGACGCTGACGATCGACACCGTGCGCCTACTGGTCTCGACGACGTCGCTCCGGCCGATGGAGGGGCGGTGGCGGGTGATGATGCTGGACGACGCGGAGTTGATGCAGGAGACGGCGCAGGAGGCGTTGCTGAAGACGCTGGAGGAGCCGCCCTCGTTCACCGTGATGCTTGTGTCGACCGACGACATCCAGACGCTCCTGCCGACGATCCAATCCCGATGCGAGGTGCTGGAGCTTCGCCCCGTCGCCCTCAACGCGATCCGGGACGGGCTGGCGCGCGACGGCGTCGAGATCGGCGAGGCCGCCGACCTCGCGGCGCTCGCGGGCGGGTCTCCCGGGTGGGCGATCCGGGCGTCGCGGCAGCCGGAGCTGCGCCGCGCCCGGGAGTCGGCGGTCGAGCGGGCGCTGGCCTGGATCGGGGCCACCCCCTACCAGCGCATCGTGACCGCGTTCAAACTGGGGGACGGCTTCTCGAAACGGAGAGAGGTCGTCTTCGCCGACCTGGACGCGCTGACCGGGGTCTGGCGGGACGTCATGCTCGCCTCGACCGGCCAGTCGGACTATCTCCACTATCGTTTCAGCAGCGGGCAGATCGTCGCGCTTGCGGAGAGTTGGACGTTGGAATCTGTGTTCGGCGCGGTCCGCTCGGTTCGCGCATGCGTCGCGGACCTCGAAGCGAACGTCAGACCGCGTCTCGCGATCGAATCGATGGTGCTGCAATGGCCGACATCCTGACACCCGCCGCGGACCGCGGCGACTCCGTCCATCCGCTGCCGATGCCGAAGACCCTCGACGAAGCGCGCTCGATGGCGAGGCAACGGTTCAAGGAGCGGCTCGAAAACGGCGAGAAGATCGGAAACTGCGATTGCGGAGACGAGGCGACGCCCGTTTCCAGCCGAGAGCCGACCGTGCATGTCGCGGGCGTCCGGTTCCTCGACTCCGGGCGGATGTACTACTTCGACCCGCAGCGGTTCTCGCTCGACGTCGGCGATTGGGTCGTCGTGGAGACGAGCCGGGGCAAAGAGGCGGGGCGCGTGGTGCTGGCACCCCACCAAGTGCGCCAGAACATGCTCCAAGGCGAATTGAAGCCGGTGCAGCGGCGCTTGGAGACGCAGGACATCGAGAGGATGCAGCGATTCAAGCGGGAGGCCGCGACGGCAATCAAGACGTTCGGCGCGAAGATCCGCGAACGCAAACTGCCGATGAAGCCGATCACCGCCGAGTACAACTTCGACGGCAGCCACCTCGCGCTGAACTTCACGTCGACGGACCGGGTCGATTTCCGGAATCTGGCCAAAGAGCTGGCGACGGTCTTCCGGTGCCGAGTCGAACTGCGGCAGGTCGGTCCGCGGGACGAGGCGCGCCTGCTCGGAGGACTCGGCAGGTGCGGCCGGACGCTCTGCTGCTCGTCGTGGCTGCCCGTCTATCCGGAAATCTCGATGAACATGGCCAAGACGCAGGACCTGCCCCTGAATCCGGGCAAAGTTTCCGGAGTCTGCGGACGGCTGCTCTGCTGCCTCTCGTACGAGAACGAGCAATACAGGCAGATGAAGGCCGTGATGCCGCGCCTGGGACAGACGATCGAAACCCCCGCCGGCCCGGGAATGGTCGTCTCGATGCAGATTCTGAAGGAACTGGTCACGGTCAGGATGGCGGACAACACAGATCAGCACTTCGCGGCGGCGGATCTCGGCTTCAGAAAGGCCGAGGTCGCCCCTCCGACACCGATATCGGCGCCCGTGGCGGTCACGCCGATGCCCCGAGAGATCATCCCCGAGGAACCCACGGAGAGCGGGGCCGGCGACCCACCCGTCGAGGCGGTCGCGGTCGACGCGACAGCGGACGCGGGCCGCAAACGACGGCGGAGAGGACGCGGGGGCGGTCGGGGGCCTGCGGTTCCGCGCGCCTCCTAGGGAGTTGTCCTCGGTCGAGCGACAGTGCGAAACGGGGACGACGAGATCCTTCGTGCCTCAGGATGACGGC
>JBPCRG010000516.1:0-5025 GCA_050997095.1 Thermomicrobiales bacterium
GTCCAGTCCTTCTTCGCCAGCGCGTCCTGGCCGCGACCGTATGCCTCGACCGCGGCCTGGATGAGCTGCTGCGCCTTCGGGGTGACCGTCGCCGCGGTTCCGCCCGGGCTCTGGGTGTTCGCCGCCGGGTTTGAGGCGTTGCCAGCCGGGGCCGGCGAGCCGGTCAAGTCGGCCAAGGCGCCGGAGAGCGTCTCGTTCATGACCACGCGGTCGTTGGAGGCGACGATCACGCGCTTCAGTTCAGGCAGAGCCCCCGTCGACGAGGTCGCCTGCAGATAGAGCGGCAGGACGTAGAGCACGCTCTGGCCGATCGGGATCACGAGCAGGTTGCCCCGGATCACGCTCGATCCCGACTGGTTCCAGAGGGTGATCTGGGCCGAGATCGCGGGTTCCTGGTCGATCCGCGCCTCGATCTGGCGGGGCCCGAAGACGGTCTGCTGGCGCGGGAAGCGGTAGACGACGAGGCTCGTGCGGCCGTCGGGTCCGACCCTCCCCGCCATCCACGACGTCATGTTCTGGCGATCCGTGCGGCCGCCCGGCACGAAGGGGCGGATCAGCGTGAACTCGGGAGCGGTCTCCTGAGGCAGGGTCATCGTCACGTAGTACGGCTCCATCCGGGCGGGTTGGCCCCCGACCTGCTCCTGCGGGATCGCCCACCGGTCCTCGCCGTTGTAGAACGCGGAGGGGTCGGTGACGTGGACCGACGCATAGATGTCGGACTGGATGTTGAAAAGCCGCTCCGGGTAGCGGAAATGCGCCGCGATCGAGGGCGGAACCTCCGAGACGGGACGGAAGAGCGTCGAGAACGTCTTGGCGTAGGCGTCCGCGATTGGGTCCGGCTCCGCGGTGCGGTAGAAGGTCGTCGTGCCGTCGTAGGCGTCGACCACGACCTTGACGCTGTTACGCAGGTAGTTGACGCCGCCCTCCCGCGTCGCGTGCGGATAGCGGTCGGTCGAAGTGTAGGCGTCGATCACCCAGAAGAGCCGACCGTCCGCGATCACCATATACGGATCGGCGTCGTACTCGAGGAACGGGGCGATCTTGGTCACGCGGTCCATGATGTTGCGGGTCAGGAGCACCCGGGTGTCGCCGGTCAGGTTCCCGCTGAGCAGCAGGTTCCGGTCGCCCAGATCGGCGGCGAGCATGAGTTTGGTCAGATAGTTGTTGAGTTTGATCGACCCCCGAGCGGCTCCGGCGTATGAGCCCTGGTTCGGATTCGCGGTGTCGATCAGGCCGGAGAACTCCGGCTGCTGCGTGTTCACGGCGACCCAGCCGAGGTTCGCCTCGCCGAAGTAGATCGCCGGTTGGGTGATCGCATAGGCGCCCGAACCGTCCGGCGGGATCTGTTTGACCAGAAACGACGGAAGCCCCTGCGCGGAGACGGAGCTGACGGGGCTGACGACCGCGCCGTAGCCGTGGGTGTAGACGAGCCGCTCGTTCGTCCACGTCTGCGCGTTGACGGGCAACCCCGACTGGTCGATCTCCCGGGCGGAGAGGACGACTTGCTGAATCTCCCCGTTCGCGTTCCTGTACCGGTCGACGTCGACGTTCTCGAAGACGTAATACGGAACGAACGATTGAAGCTGCTGGTAGGTGGATCGGATCACGCGGTAGTCCCACAGCCGGACGTTGCCGATCGTCTGCGGGGCCGAGGCCAGCGAGGCGGCTCCGACCGGCTCCATTCCGTTGAGGTCGCGGCCAGTCACGGCGTCGAGGGCGAAGGCCGATCGCGTCATCGCCAGATTGTTGTTGATGTAGGTACGCTCCCGCTTCAATTCGCTCGGCGCGACGACCGTCTGCTGCACCGCCGTCGGCGCCAGCACCCCGAGCACGAGGAAGAGCACGCCCCAGGCGGCGAGCGCCCCCACCAGCAGCCGCACCCGACGCACGAAGGCATTGACGAGGAGGAAGATGCCGATAACCAGCGCGGCGGCGGCCAGCAGCCAGTTCGCCAGGCGCACGGCGTGGACGTCCGTGTAGCTGGCGCCGAAGACGACGCCGCGGCTCGAGTAGACCAGCAGGTAGTTGTCGACGACATGACGCAGGGCGACGACCAGCATGAAGACGCCCGCGAGCGAGAACATGTGGACGCGCATGATGCTGGGGATCGCGCGGAATTCGCCGAAATTGACGCCGAGCCGAATGCCGTAGACGGCCGCCACCGCCGCCGCGGTCAGGGGCACGAGCAGCGTCGCCGCCGACAGGATCATCTGCACCGGCGGCAGCGTGAAGACGTAGAAGCCGACATCGCGATGGAACACCGGGTCCTCGAAACCGAAGGATCCGCCGTTGATCCAGAGCAGCCACGTCTCCCAGCGGCTTGCGGCGGCGAGACCATACCCGAGGGCCACGACCGTCGAACCCACGACCGCCAGGAGGACGAGCACGCGGTCCGTCGCCCGCACCACCCGGTTCGGCTGCTGCTCGCGTCGGCTGCGGCGCAGGGCCAGGACGACGTTGACCGCGAAGACGCCGCCCGCCAGAGCGGCCGCGGCGACGAAGGCGATCGCCTCGCTCAGGTAGCGGGTCGTCAGCACCGAGCGGTATCCCATGCTGCCGAACCACCACCAGTTGACCCAGAATGCCGCGGTGGTGAAGATGACGATGATCACTGCCAGAATGATCACGGCGGTGACGATCATCCGCTTGGTCGAGGATGAGAGGGAAAACAGCGGATCGTCGCCGTTCCCGTCGGCCCGTCGGACATTCGGTCGCTTGATGTTCGTGAACACGAAGCCTCCTCTTTGCGGTGGCGCGCGGTCGAATCTCTTCCGCGGACCCGTCTCGGGATCGTACCATCTCGGCAAACGTGGCCACCATCGCCGCGAACGACGGAGCGAGGCGCAATGAGAGCGGTTTCCGCGCAGAGTCTGGGCAGCGGCAGCAGCGGCAACGGGCTGCTGGTCACCGTCGACGATCAAGCCATCCTCATCGACTGCGGCCTCGGACCCCGCCTGTTGGGCGTGCTGCTGGCGCATCGCGGCCTGACGCTCGGGCATCTCCAGGCCGTTTTCGTGACCCATGAGCACGACGACCATGTGCGCGGCCTCGAACCACTCGTGCGCCGCAAGGTCCCCGTCTTCGCCAGCGCCGGCACCGCGCGCGCCCTGAATCTCGCGGCGGGGAACTGCGGGACGTTGGCGATGGAGACGCCGTTCGCGGTCGGCGACTTCGGGGTTACCCCGCTCCCCACGTCGCACGACGCCGCCGAGCCGTGCGGCTACGCGATCCGCGCCGGCGACGCGCGGCTCACGATCGTGACCGATCTCGGCACGGTTTCTCCGGCCCTGCGGAACTGGGTCGCGGGCGCGGATCTGATCGTGATCGAAGCGAACCACGACGAGCACATGCTGCGCTCTGGGCCGTATCCGCCACATCTCAAGCGCAGGGTGGCCTCGGCGACGGGGCATCTCTCGAATGCCGACTGCGGGCTCTTTCTGCGCCAGGTGCTGGACAAGTCCGGGCGCCAGCCCGCGATCTGGCTCGCCCATCTCTCCGCGACGAACAACCGCCCCGAGCTGGCTGCGGAGACGGTGCGCCGCCACCTCGCCGACGTGCGGCCGTCGCTGATCGAGGCGCTCCCGCGGGAAGCGCCGGGTCCGGTGTGGCGATACGCGCCTGCGCCCCGGCAAGCGTCGCTTGGGTTCACCGACGAGTCGGCACGCATGCCCGACCCGTTCGGATGGTAGTCAACGGAGGGAGGGGGATCGGATGCCCCCACCTATAATCCGAGAGTAGTTGCTCCTTGCGACCTGGCCATGCGCTGCGGTTCACGAAGACGGACGGAGAACGGTATTGGCGACGCTGCTCCTGATCCATGATCGGCTCTCCACCACCGTGGTGCTCTTCATGGCCGCCGTCGGCATTTGGGGCCTCTTCAGCTTCGCGCGCGGTCAGGTGCTCTCAGGCAGCATCTCGGGGGGGCTTGCGATCGGGCAGGGGCTGGTCGTGATCCAGGCGATCTTCGGCGTGCTGCTCGTCGTCGAGGGCGCAAGGCCGATAACCTCGGTCCACTACCTCTACGGCATCACTGCGGTGATCATCACCCCGTTCGTCTGGTCGTACCTCAAGGATCGGCATCCCCGGCAGGCGCTGCTCTTCTACAGCCTGACCGCCCTCTTCATAGTTGGTCTGGCGATTCGCGGGGTCGCGACGGGACGCTGAGGATTGTTTGAACCTTCTCTGTGGCCTGGGCACACATCTCATAGGGCCGTCTGACCGTACACTTTAACAGAGAATGTTCGCGTTCATCCCGGCGGGATTTCCCTCCTCGTCCCTCCCGGAACGGACCGTACGTAACGGTAGCCCTGCGCCCCGTTGACACCCGTTAACGGCGAGCGTACAATCCGACCGTACAGTATGAAACGTACGCTGTCAGCGGCACGGTCGATCGGGAAAGGATCCGTCGGTGGAGACCGAGCCTCGGGACTATCAAGACGTCATCGATCAGGCGCTTCAGTTGGTGTACAGCCACCACCACCGCCTCGTCAGCCAGTTGACGCCTGCGGCGTTTCAATCGTTGTCGATGGACCAACTGCGAGGCGGTCCGCTTGGCCGTGACCTGGGACGGCTCGCTGCGTTGGCGAAGGGCCAGAGCCGGGAAGCCAAGGATCAGGTCCTCCAGGCGATCGACTCTGTCGTCCAACTGCTTTTCTGGCCGGCGGCGGCCGACGACTACAGCGTCCCGCGCTCCTTCTGGGACACGGAGTTGGGCCGGATGATGGCGCTCGCCAAATATCGCGCGTTCGAGCCGAGCGAACTTGTCAGCATCGGCAACGCCGCCCAGCAGCTGGGCGTCACTCGACCCACGATCTACCGCTGGATGGATGATCGCACCCTGAACTACGTGCGCGACGACATGAGCGGCCGCACGTTCGTCGTGCGCAGCGACATCGAGAACTTCAAACGGGTGGCCGCGGAGTTGGGTTCACAGCCGTAACGCGTTCAAGAAGCGATTTGTTGACAGACGCCGCCGCCCGTTGAAAGCGGGCGGCGGCGTCTGTCATTGTGAAGATCACTCTGCAG
>JBPCRG010000524.1:0-3197 GCA_050997095.1 Thermomicrobiales bacterium
CCTCCATTTCGTGATCGTGCAGGTGACGGCGAGTCTCGCCTACCGCCACGGAGCGGCGGCCGACAGTTCCGCCCCGTTCCGCAGCAGCTACGGAAACAGTCCGCTCGGCGTGATCCGGGATTCCGCGCCCCTGACCGGGATCGTCGACAGACTCGTTTCGCCGCTGCGGCTCTGGGATGGGCTCTGGTACCAGCTCGTCGCCGAGAAGGGGTACGGCTTCCACTCCGCGAACGCCGCGTTCTGGCCGCTCTTTCCGTGGTCGATGCGCGGGCTCGCCAATCTGAGCGGCATCTCGACCGCCTTTGCCGGCTACCTCATCGCCAATCTCTCGTTCGTGGTCGCGCTCGTCCTCTTCCATCGGCTTGTGCAGCTCGATTTCGACGACCGGACGGCGGCGGCCTCGGTCTGGGCGATCGCGCTCTTTCCCACGTCGTTCTTCTTCGCCGCCGTCTACACGGAGTCGCCCTTTCTGATGCTGCTCGTCGGCGCGCTCCTCGCCGCACGGCTGCGCCATTGGTGGCTGGCGGGCGTCATCGGCGTGCTGGCCGCGCTGACGCGCTCCTACGGCGTCTTTCTGGTCCTGCCGTTCGCCGTCCTCTTTTTCCAGCAGCACGGTGCGTATCTGCGGCGCTGGATTCCGAACGCCCTGCCCGTCGCCCTGCCCGTGCTCGGCCCGGCCCTCTTTTCCTGGCGCCTGAGGGTGATCGACGGCAACCCTTGGGCGTGGAAGGATGTCCAATCGCAGTGGAACCGCTATTCGGCCAAACCTTGGGAGACGCTGCGATGGGCGTTCTCGAGCAGTCCCCGCGGACGAGCGATCCCCTCCCCTCATGGGCACTTCGACGGTGCATACTGGGGGTGGATTCGCGATCTCGCCGACAATCCGAATTGGCATCTGATCGCAAGCAACGCCTGGCGTCGTGACGTCGCGGAGAGCGACACGCTAGAGCTCGTCTGCACACTGCTGTTTCTCGGGCTCGCGGTGATCGGACTCTTCAAGCTGCCGCTCTATCAGAGCGCGTACCTTGTCCCGGGGCTGATCGTCCCACTCTTCCAACCGTCGTCGGTGCACACGCTGATGAGCATGCCGCGGTTCGGCCTGACCCTCTTTCCCCTCTTCGTCGTCCTCGGGATCCTGCTCAAGGGCCGCAAGATCGCCGTGCCGCTGGCGCTGCTCTCGACGGCGATGCTCGTGCTGCTGACGATCCAGTTCTCCCAGTGGTACTGGGTCTCCTGACGCCCGCTCAAAGTCCGCTCGATCGACATTGACGGAGGGATTGGCCGCGATGGCTGACATTCAGGATCCGAACGAGGTGATCGAGGCCCTGCGGACGGTCCGTCAGGCGCGGCTGTACTCGCCGGAGCCCGTTCCGCCGCAGACGCTGGCGACGCTCCTCGAAGTCGCCCGCTGGACGGGAAGCTCGCGCAACACCCAGCCGTGGGAGTTCGTGGTCGTGACCGATCCGGAGGATCTGCGGCGGCTCAGCCAGCTGCGCACCCCCATCAACTGGGTCGCGCAGGCGCCGATGGCGATCGCGATCGTTCTCGACGGCGACGGGCCGAGCGAGGCCTACGACGAAGGCCGGGTGACCGAGCGCCTGCTCTTCGCTGCCCGCGTGCTCGGCCTTGGCGGCGGAATCGCCTGGTTCGGCGACGAGGCCAAAGATGCCGAGGCGAAGCGCATCCTCGGCATCCCCGCCGAGCGGACGGCGCGGTCCGTCGTCGCGATCGGCCACCCGACCACGACCAAGGATCACCGGCCGAACCCGGCCGTCGCCGGCCGCCGACCGCTTTCCGACATCGTCAGCTACGGCCGCTATGGCGACCACGGACCGTCCGACTCTTGACGCCCGCTGTCGAAGGAGGTCCACTCCCGCCGACAGACACATGAAGGCCGCCGTGCTCAGCCCTGGAAGGACGGCGTCGGCGTATCTTCGGGCTTCAGCCCGAAGCGTTCCTGCAGCGTCAATCCAGACCGGCGAAGAGGCTCGCGATTGAGAGTTTCAGCTTGGGAAGCACGCGGGACGGAACATTGACGCCCTTCGAAACCACGGCCACATAGAGCCCGTCCATCAGCTCCAGCACCCGCACGCCCTTCGCGACAGGGTCCACCTGCCAGTACTCGGGCACACCGGCCGCCGCATAGAGCGCCGCCTTCTGCACGAGATCGCGACGCCGCGTCGATGGCGAAAAGACCTCGACCACAAGATCGGGAGCGCCGGTCAGAAACGTCGGTCCGATGATGTGGAGCCTGGCGGTGGAGACGAAGCAGACATGGGGCCCGAGGATGTCGTAGAGGGTGAGTTGAACATCGACGGGGGTTCCAAACACGACTCCCGAATGCGTCGCCTCCACGTGCCGTTCGAGTGCGGATGCCAATCGCGTCGAGACTCGAGAATGCGGCGGCGTGGGAGAAGCGCTCACCACCATCTCCCCGTGGAAGATCTCATATCGTTCCCCACTCTCCGGCGTCGATTCAAGGTCGTCCCACATCAATGGCCGCTCGATCACCGGCTGTTCGAGGGCCGGTTGTTCCAGAGCCGTCGCGGTTTTTTCCGCCGTCACCATGCGCTTGTCCTCTCAGCCGGGGCAGGATGCAGAACCTTTCGGATGCTACCAAAGATCCTCGAACAGCGGCGCGACCTCGATGACGAAGCCTTCGATCACGCGCGACCGTGCGAACCCGCCCTCATTCGCCAGCAGTTCGAAACGCGAATCGACGAGGGCATGGACCGCCACCGTCCGATTCTTCATGTCGACGATCCAGTATTCGCGCACGCCAGCCCGCGCATACAGGGCCATCTTACGCACCAGATCCGTTCGGCGAGTTGAGGGCGAAAGGATCTCGACGACAAGATCTGGCGCGCCCTCGATGACCTTGCCGACCATTGACCGATGATGGTTTGCGACAAACATGATGTCCGGCTCAACGACATCATGCTCAGTCAGCCGAACCGTCGTCGGAGCGCTGTAGACCTTCCCCGCGCCAAGCTTGGCCACAGCGGCACCCATCGGAAGAATCAATCGCATTGAAACTTCCTCATGCTGAGGAACGGGGGCTGGCGACACGATCAATTCTCCAGTGATGATCTGATAGCGATCGTTCGTTTCCGGCAAACCCTCAAGATCAGCCATCGTGAGCGGCCGGACGAGCTGCGTAGTCTGCATGATTCAACGCCCTCCCTTCTGGATTCAGC
>JBPCRG010000573.1:0-5671 GCA_050997095.1 Thermomicrobiales bacterium
TCCGCGGCGAAGCACTCCGCGAATCGGTCGAGCCAATCGCGGGTCGCCCGGTCGGTCTGCCGCGGCTTCTGCCGCCGCATCCGTCCGCGGGCGTCGTTCGCGCCGTCCATCGCCGCCGCCGCCAAACCCGCCAGCTCCGCACCGGAGAGGCGGCCGAGGTCGAGCGTGAACGTCGCGGACGCGGTAGAATCATGGCGTTCCATAACGTTCCCCTTGCGATGTCCCGGCCCGAGTTCAGCCCGGCCGGGCATCGCCGTATGCGCCGTTAGCGGCGTGCGTCCTGTTTTCGGGTCGTTGGTGCGGGCTTGGGCGTCTCGTCGAGCAGTACCGCCCACAGGCGACACCCTGCCGAGTGACGTGTTGCCATGGGCGCGGCCATCAGCGAGCACCCTCGTTCGTGCGGGCGTCGATCCAGGCCGCCAGGTCGTCGGATCGGACTCGCGTCGAACGGCCGATCTTGACCGGACGAAGGCGGCCCGAAGCGAACTCCTCATACACCTTTGACCGGGACATGCGAAGCAGGTCTCCGGTTTCCCGAACCGTAAACAGTTGCGCCGGGCGCGATCCGCCGGCTACCTGTGCCTGTTGCATTGCCATCCGAACCCCCGTCACGTGTTCGTCCAGAAAGACCACTGCGTACGACGATAGACCGCAGTGGACGAACGGGGTAGACTGCTAGGCGTCGACATTTGGCGTCTCGGTTCGGTCTGGAGGGTTGGGAAGATGGTGAGACGCGCGGGAACGAGCCCATTCCTTGAGGCGGCCGACGCTCTCGGCGCCACTCCCGTTGTCGAGGCCACGATCGCGGGGCCACTCGACAGGCAGCGCATGGCCGCGCCCGCTCATGTGCGAATGATGGACGGCCGACTCGAATGGACGGAGGGCGACGGAGACGACCGGGCTTTCACGTGGTGGCGCGCGGGCGGCAAGGCGTCGCGCGCGCTTTGGGCCTTTATCCGTCTCGCTGACGATCCGAGCGACGAACGCATCGCGGTGTTCGCCCGGCGCTACGGCGTGCTGGGAATCAACGAGTTCGGCCTTCCGTCGTTGAACCACATTTCAGCAACGGTACCCCAGCTTTCGGAGCCATGGCACGGATGGGCCGTATCCTGGGAACCCGTCGCGGTCTACCGCATCTACGCCGCCCGCGCGAAGGCGTTTGTTGCCCTTGCCGCTGCGCTGCGGGTTGGCGGGCCGGTGGACCCCCACCGTGAGCTTCGGGCGGTCGGACTCGACCTCTCGCCTCTCTCCTGGGACGACTTCAAAATCATCGTAAGCCACTGGCAACGCGCGTCCGGGCTGGATTGGGACGCGTGGTGGAGGTACCAGGATCACGGTCAGGCCCTTGGACATCTGACGGCAGCGACGCCAGCCAACATCGCAGACAACCTGCGATTCCCCGATCTGACGGCCGCGGAACGGGCGACCCGTCAGCGCCGCAACCTCGCGTTCATGGTCAATCGCTTCTGGCTCGGTTTGTCCGGACTGCGGCCGGAGCTCGACTGGGAGAACGACCGACCGCGCCTACGCCTCTCGGTCGGATCTTCCACCCTTCATCCCACCGAAACGAGCGGCCGGTGGCCGCCAAACGCCCTGTTCCCTGTGCTCGCCGCGCATCTCGCCGCCTTCGTCTGCGCTGGAGCAGAGCGGGGCGTTTGCCGAAACTGCGGTGCCGTGTTCTTCCGAGAGCGCCGCGTGCGGCTCGACATCCCGCAATACTGCGAGACGTGCGCTCAGACCGCGGCCTCGCGACGCCAGCAGCGGTGGCGGGAAGGAAAGCGTCAAGGGACGTAGCCGACGCTCACTCAGGATCGGTTAGATGGAGGTCACCGGTTCTCGCGAGGCGGGACCGTGCAGCGAGAACCCAATGCGGGTATTTGATTCCATACGTCCTGATGAGCGGGCCTCCCGGCTCGGGCAAGACGATGCTGGCGCAGGCGTTGCCGTCGATCCTGCCGCCGATGTCGATCGACGAGGCCTTGGAGGTGACGAAGGTCTAGACCCCGTCGTCACCCGCGTTCACTGTGTCGCGATTCCTCTTCAGAATCGCGCCCGCGTTGTCCTCTGTGTTCATTAGAATCAGTGGGCTGGGCTGCACCGCAGGCTGCAATTTCGTCCGATTCTCGATCTCATGCACCAGATGGGGGGGCTCATGCCAAAGGAATCTATCGTTGGAGCCAGCCCCCGCCGCCGGTTCATTCGCCGTGCCCAGACACTCAAGGAGGACGAGGACTTCTCTGCACTTCTGGCACGGGCTCGAACGCAATGGCGCGCGCGGTATCCCGAGTTCGCCATTCCGACTCAGCGGGGCATACCGCCGGATCTTGTCTCGGGACGACTAGAATTTGCGTTGCCGCCGGATCTCGACGCTTACATCGAGCAGTCTTCCGATCGGGGAAGTGCAACCAATCGCGACCAGGTGATCGAGCGTCATCGCCGGATCGACATCGCGCATGCGGCTTTCGCCGTGTGGAGATCTCTGGTTCAGGACGTTTGCGAGACAGTCTTTCCGCCACGGTACTTTTCGTCGTACACGAGCCGACACGCCCACCCGGCCCACATGTTCATCAGTTGCTGTCTCGTCTACGCGGAGAAGCACGTTCCCGAGAGCGCGATCTTCAGCAATGGATACTCGCCGGCGCTCCACCCCTTCGATCCCACGGACGATGCGCTGAACCCGGAAATCGCGGGACTGCGGGCGGAGGTCGCCACACTCAAGGAGATACTGGCCGACCGCCTTCCTTTGGAATCAGCAGAACTGATTGGTGCCGCCGAAGGTGTCGGTCGGCGGGCATCAATGGAACTTGGCGAGAGTCAATGGCCGATGACGTCGGCGGAGCCTTGGAGGTTCGTCCCCATCGAGCGAGGCCTGACACGGTCCGATTGGGATGCGATGTACGCCGAAGTCGCGGAAATACTCAAGAGCATCCAAGGCGACGATCCGATCGATGGGTATGTAAAAGAATTGAAGGCGAATGGAAAGAACATTCGGCAGATAAGCCGCATCCTCGGCGTCGACGAGAAAACCATCAGCAAGCGCTTCGGTCGCTAGCCGCCGGCCGCGCCCCCCCCTGCCCCAAGCCTCTCCGAATGGCGCGCACGGAATGTCGGTCCTCTGTTCCGTACGGAAAGTGCGCCGACCTTTCCCGTATTCGGATTCGTTCACTGTGTCCTACGCTCCCTATGTGTTCACCGGAACGCACCGGATTCGGACCTCGGGGGGGGGGAGCCCAGAGATGCTAACGATGGAGAAGCCCATCGCCCGACTCGCCAGCGTAGATGTGCCGTCCGTCATCGATCGGCGGGGCATTCGTCCCCGCGAGATCGCCAGGACGCTCGGCGTCGCGCCGAACGTGGTTTACGCCGCGATCTACTCGGGCGAGCTGAAGTCGTGGCGGTTCGGCCGCGCGATCGTCGTTCCAACGGATGCGCTTGAGGATTGGCTCCGCTCGAAGGCGGCATAGCGAAACCATCGCCTATGCCCACAGGCGATGGTTTCAAGGAACGAGGTTTTCCGTGACAGCACCGATTGTGGCAGAGATCACGAGGTTTAGCAACGAAGCGAATATCCGCTTCCCCTACAGCCCGGCAGTTGTCGAGTTGATCAAGTCCTCGGTTCCCGCATCGCACCGCAGCTGGACTGCCGTATCGAAGACGTGGACCGTCCGGGATCCGTTCATCGACCACATTGCCGGCGTTCTGAGGCGGTGCTGCGGCGAGGTCATCGTGCGGGATTTGCGTCAGGCGGCCGCCCCGGCGGCATCGCAGTTCCTTGATCCTGACTTCCAGGTGCTGCACTTGCTGCCGAGCGCGCCGCGCGAGCTTGTGGAGTCCGCCTACAAGACGCTCTCAAAGCTCGTGCACCCGGATAGGGGCGGCGACCCCGAGACGATGCTTCGGATCAACATCGCCGTCGATCGCATCCGCGGCAGGCTCTCGGCGTGAGCGCGCTTCCGAAGGATGAACGGCCCATCGACCTCGTGTTGAGCCGTCTCGACAACGTGAAGAAGGTGGGCGGGGGCTACATGGCATCCTGCCCGGTCCACGACGACAAGAAGGCGTCGCTCTCCATCAAGGAGGGAGACGACGGCAAGGTCCTTCTCGACGATTTTGCCGGCTGCGAAACGGAAGCGATCGTCGACGCCATCGGGTTGGAGATGGCCGACCTCTTCGTCGCAGACGCACCCCGACCCCGCGTCGTTGGCTCGACGCGGCGCATCGTCGCCACCTACGACTACGAGGACGACGGCGTGCTGCGCCACCAGACGGTGCGCTACGAGCCGAAGGACTTCCGCCAGCGCCGACCCGACGGGCAGGGCGGGTGGATCTGGAACCTCCACGGCGTGGACCTGCTGCTGTACCGGCTCGGCGCGCTGCGTGCAGCCGACCCGGCACGAACGGTATGGATGCTCGCGGGAGAGAAGGACGTCGACCGCGCCGTCGCCGACCTCGGCATCGTCGCCACGGCGCCTCCGCTCGGCGAGGGGAAGTGGCGGGACGCCTATTGCACAGACCTCCTCGGGCGAAGCGTGGCGATCATCGAGGACAACGACGAGCCCGGCCGCAAGCACGCGGCCCAGGTCGCCGCCTCGCTCCACCGGCAAGGCATCCCCGTCCGGGTCGTGTCGCTCCCCGGCGTGCCGGACAAGGGCGACCTCTCCGACTGGCTCGACGCCGGAGGCACGATCGAGCAACTCCGCGCGCTGCCCAAACAGTCGCCGGATTGGACGCCGACGCAGCCGGACCCGTCGCCCCAGCCCCAGCCCGTCGCGGATGAATGGCCGGTGATCGACCCGGCCGCTTTCCACGGATTTGCCGGCGAGTTGGTCGCGGCGGTCGACCCGACGACCGAGGCGGATCCCGTCGCGGTGCTGGCCACGTTCCTCGTCGCGTTCGGCAACAACGTCGGCCGCGGGCCCCACGTCAACATCGGCGACGACCGCCACGGGACCAACCTCAACATCGGCCTCGTCGGCGACACGAGCTCGGGACGCAAGGGCTCGACGGAGGCGCCGGTCGAGCGCGTGATGAGCCTTGTGGATCAGAAATGGGTCGAGGATCGCAAGCAGGGCGGCCTCAGCACCGGCGAGGGCCTGATCAACGCCATCCGCGATCCGCGCTTCGAGCTGAACAAGAAGACCCAGGAAGAAACGATGGTCGACGCCGGCGAGCCGGACAAGCGCCTCCTCTGCACCGAAGAGGAGATGTCATTCCTGATCAAGGCGGCGAGTCGGCAGGGAAATACCCTCACGGAAATTATCCGGAAGGCGTGGGACAGCCGGACGACGCTGCGGGTGATGACGAAGATGAGCCCGCTGCGGGCGACCAAGCCGCACGTCAGCATCATCTGTCACATCACAAAATCGGAGCTCGCGCGCAACGTCTCCGAGACCGAGATGGCGAACGGTTTCCTCAACCGGTACGCCTGGTTCGTCGTGCGCCGGTCGAAGTTCCTGGCGGAGCCCAGGCCGATGGACGACGTCACCGTGGCACGCCTCGCCCGGAAGATCGTCGCCGCCAAGGAGTTCGCCGTCCGCGCCGGGGAGCTCAAGCACGACGACGAGGCCCGCGCGCTCTGGGCGGCGGTCTACCCCGAACTCGCGCAGGGCGCCGTCGGACTCGCCGGCGCGATGACCGCGCGCTCGGTGCCGATCGTACGCCGCCTCAGCCT
>JBPCRG010000581.1:0-3685 GCA_050997095.1 Thermomicrobiales bacterium
GATCAAGAATCTCGACCCGGCGCCGGACTTCTTGTTCGTCTCATCCAACCCAGGTGAGATCGGGACGATCATCAAGCAGGCGCGCGACCTGGGGATCGAGCAGCCGATCATGGGCGGCGACGGCTACGACACGCCGGACCTCGTGAAGCTGGCAGGGGACCGGTCGCGCAACGTCTACTTCACGACCCATCAGGGCATCTACGGCGACAGCCCGAAGGGGACCGAGTTCGCGACCGCCTACCAGACCGAGTACGGCAAGGCCCCCGAGGCCGTCTACGCCGCGCTCGGCTTCGACGGGATCAACCTGATGGCCGACGCGATCAACCGCGCCGGCGCGACCGACGGCGCCAAGATCAAGGACGCGCTCGGCGCGACCCAGGGTTTCCAAGGCGCGACCGGCACGATCAGCTACGCGCCGGGATCGCGGATCCCGCAGAAGTCGGTCGCCCTGATCGAGGTCAAGGACGGCAAGTTCACGCTGATCAGCATCGTCGTCCCGAAGAAGGTGCCTGCGGCATAGCGCGTCTTCGAAGCTCGACAATCGCTTGTGAATGGAGGACGACGAGATTCTTCGTTCCTCAGAATGACATGATCGGCACGCCTCCTTCGCGGTCATCCTGAGGCACGAAGGATCTCGTTGCTCGCCTCTTCATTGGGAAGCGATTGATGTTCGGCCAACCTTCCGAAGGCGCGCTTGCCTCCCACGGCATAGGAGATGACCATGGCGACGGCCGCGACGACGATCACGCGATCGATGCTCGATCGCGACGCCCGATACATCGGCGACGCGATCAAGATGCGCTACACCCCGTTCGTGCTCGCGGGCGGCGACGGCTGCCGCGTGATCGACGCGGACGGGCGCAGGCTGCTCGATTTCTCGGCGATCTGGTCGCTCGCGAACCTCGGGTACAGCGACGCCCACGTCCGCGAGGCCGTCACCCGCCAGATGGGCAGCCTGATGGTCTCCGGACTTAACTCGACCGTGAACCTGCCCTCGGTCGATCTCGCCGAAAAACTCGTCTCGCTCGTGCCCGGCGATTTCGCGAAGAAGGTCTGGTTCGGGCTCTCCGGGTCGGACGCGAGCGAGGCGGCGCAGCGGCTCGTGCTGCGCGCCACCGGCAAGCGCCGCGTGATCTCGTTCATCGGCAGCTGGCACGGCACGACCGACGCGACCATGGCGCTCTCGGGGCACAGCGCCTTCACCGGCGCTCCCGGCGGATCGGCCGTCGTCAAGATCCCCTACCCCGATCCGTACCGGAACCCGTTCGGCGGCGGCGGGGAGCGGGTGGTCGACCAGTGCCTCGATTTTCTGGAGAGCTACCTCTTCCGCACGATCTGCCCCCCGGAGGACGTCGCGGCGATCTTCGTCGAGGGGGTGCAGGCCGACAGCGGCGACGTCGTGCCGCCGCCCGACTTCCTGCCGAAGCTGCGCATGCTCTGCGACCGGCACGGCATTCTGCTCGTCGCCGACGAGGTCAAGGTCGGGCTCGGCCGCACCGGCGAATGGTTCTCGTACCAGCACGGCGGCGTCGCCGCGGACGTCACGCTGCTCGGCAAGGCGCTCGGGGCGGGGCTGCCGCTGAGCGCGATCGTGGCGCGGGAGGAGATCCTGGACTGCGGGTCGGGGATCGCGCTCTACACGATCTCCGGCAACGCCACGAGCTGCGCGGCGGGGCTGGCGGGCATCGAGGTCGTCGAGGCCGAGGGTCTGGTCGAGCGGTCGCGGGAGAACGGCGCGTACCTGCTGGAACGACTGCAGACCCTGCGTCGGCACGAGATCGTCGGGGACGTGCGCGGTCTGGGCATGATCTGCGGCGTCGATCTGGTCGAGGATCGGGCGAGCAAGGCGCCCGACCGGCGATCCGCCGCGAAGATCGTCTACCGCGCCTGGGAGCTCGGCTTGATCCTCTTCTACGCGGGCAATTGGGGCAACGTGCTCGAGATCACCCCGCCCTTGATCATGTCGAAGGCCGAGATCGACCAGGGCGTGGCGATCCTCGATCAGGCGATCGCCGACGTGCTCGACGGCAAGGTCGGCGACGAGACGGTCTCGCAATTCTCCGGCTGGTGATCGGTGAGAGGAACCCGTGGCTGACCCAATCGTTTCCCATCTCGAAACTCGACGCGACCGCTTCGTCGAGGATCTGCGCACGCTCTCCGGGATCGACTCCGGCAGCTACGACAAAGCCGGAGTTGACCGCGTGCAGTCGTGGTTCGCCGAGCGGTTGGCGGCGCTCGGCTTCGCGGTCGAGCGCATCGCCAACGCGGAGTGGGGCGACGATCTCGTCGCCCGCAAACGGGGCGATGGCCGCGGCCGGATCCTGCTGATCGGCCACGCCGACACTGTCTACCCGAAAGGAGTGGGCGCGGATCGCCCGCTCACCCTCCATGGCGACCGGCTCCTCGGACCCGGCACCTGCGATATGAAGGCGGGCATCCTGCTCGGCATCAACGCCGTCGAGGCGTTGCAGGCCGCTGGCTGGAACGACTACGAGCAGATCACGTTCGTGGTCGTCTCCGACGAGGAGATCGAGACCCGCCATTCGGTCGACCTGTTGAAGAAGCTGGGGCCGAAGCACCACGCCGTGCTGACGTTGGAGGCCGCGCGCGAGAACGGCGACATCGTGACCAGCCGCAAGGCCAGCCGCTGGTGGAAGGTCGCGGCGAAGGGCAGGGCCGCCCACGCGGGCGTCGAGCCCGAGAAGGGGGCGAGCGCGACGCTGGCGATCGCCAAGATCATCGTCGACGCCTTCGGCCTGAACGGATTGAAGCCGGGGATGACCGTCAATCCCGGCCGGATCGCGGGCGGGGCGAACCCGAACATCGTCGCCGACGAGGCAAGCGTGATGTTCGACCTGCGCGCCTGGTCGAACGCCGGGATGGAGGAGCTCTCCGCCGCGCTGCGCGACGTGGTCGAACGGGAGCATGTCCGCGGGGTAACCGCGACCATGTCGATGGACGGCGGGCCGGGGATGCCCGCGATGGAGCGCGCGGGAGGAACGATCCGGCTGGAGGAGCATGCGGTCGCGATCGCCCGCCGCCTCGGCTTCGACCTCAAGGGCGCGGCCACCGGCGGCGCCTCCGACGTCAGCCACGCGGTGCATCGCGGCACGCCGGGACTGGACGGGTTGGGGCCGATCGGCGGGCTCGACCACGGGCCGGACGAGTACATCCTGCTCGGCAGCATCGTTCCCCGCGCCGCGCTGCTCGCGAAGCTGCTCCAGGCGATCGCGGCGGACGAGGGGTTGACCCATGAGTGAGCGCGATTCCGCCGCCGCCGAACTCCTGACCCGCCTCGAAAGCGACGGCGTCGAGCACTTCTGGGTGGCCTACCACGATTACGGCGGGCGGGCGCAGGCGAAGACGGTGCCGCCTCGGAGTTTCCGGAGCACCGTCGACGACGGGCTCGTCTTCGCGATGGCCAACCTGAACATGGCCGCCGACGACGCGCAGGCCGACGGCGCGACGCTGCTCGCCGACTCCGGCGACTTCATGGCGGTGCCCGACCCGCGCAGCTACGCGCCGACGCCGCGGTACCCGAAGACCGCCCGCGCCTACGCCTGGATGCGCCGACCCGACGGCTCCGAGTGGGAGGGCTGCCCGCGGACTCGGCTTGACAGGATCGTGCGGGAGCTTGCCGACGAGGGCTATTCCGTGCAGGTCGCGTTGGAGCCCGAGTTCTACC
>JBPCRG010000629.1:0-2505 GCA_050997095.1 Thermomicrobiales bacterium
GTAGATCGAGGCGGTGGCCAGGGTGACGATGATCGGCTGGAGGCGGCCGTAGGCGACGAGCATCCCGTTGACGAACCCCCCCGCCGCGCCGACGAGCAGCGCCGCGAGGATCCCGATCGCCAAGCCCTGGCTCGGGTGCCTCTTGTCGCCCAGCGAGGCGGCGGTGCTGTTGGAGAGGCTGACCATCGGCCCGACGGAGAGGTCGATCCCGCCGGTCAGCACCACCATCGTCTGGCCCAGCCCGACGATCGAGAGCGTCATCCCCTGGTTGGCGATCGACCGCTCCTCGCGCGCGGTGAAGCGCGGCGACTTCTGCTGGTAGACGACGAGCAGGGCGCCGAGGATCACGTAGGCGAGGATCAGCCGCGCGTTCCGCGCCACGAACGGGCGGCGGCGCGCGCCGCCGTGGTGCATCGCGGGCGGGGCGGCGGGGGCAGGGGGCGGAGTGTTGCTAACAGCGGCCATCGGGGATTCCATTCCTCGCATGCGTCATGGCCGTGCGCCTGACCGACCGGCATGGTGTCTCGGTGATCTGGAACGACGACGAGATTCTGCCTTCGTCAGAATGACAGGTGGGGCGCACCTCCTCGGGGGTCATCCTGAGGAACGAAGGATCTCGTCGTCCAAGACGAGATCCATGACGACGGTCGGAGCGTTTGCCCGGTGGGTGACCCGCGCTCCTTGACCTGCGTCGGTCAAGACCGACTGGCGGCTCCTGCGGGACGATCGCGGTCGGGGCGCCGCCGACATCGTCGGTCATGCCACCGCCTCGACGGTCGGAACGCGTTCCGGCTGGCGGCCCATCAGGCCGAGGGCCGCCGCGATCAGGTTCTCCTTGGTCAGCTGGGCGCGGTCGAGCTCCTGCACGATCGCGCCCTCGTACATCACGAGCGCGCGGTCGCACAGGCCGATGATCTCGGGCAGGTCGGTCGAGAAGAAGAGGATCGCGTTGCCCTGGTCGGCCAGCTGGCGGATCAGGAGATAGAGCTCCTGCTTGGTCGCGACGTCGATGCCGCGGGTGGGGTCGTACATCAGGTAGATGTCGGCGCCGGTGAGCAGCCATTTCGCGATCGCGGTCTTCTGCTGGTTGCCGCCGCTGAGGAAGCGGACGGGCGTCTCGGCGCTGGCGGTCTTGATCCCGAGCTGCCGGACCATCTCGGCGCAGCGCCCGCGCTCATCGCCCCCGTCGATCACGCCCGCCGTCGAAAGTTTCGGCAGGGTCGGCAGCGTGATGTTCTCGCGGACGGAGAGCGGCAGCACCAAGCCCTGCGTCTTGCGGTCCTCCGGGATCATCGCGATGCCCGCGCGCATCGCCGCCGAGGGGCTGCCGAGCCGCAACGGGGCGCCGTCGACGCGGACCTCCCCGCTGAGGCCGGCGTAGACGCCGAAGAGCGCGAAGAGCAGGTCGCCTTGGCCCTGCCCCTCTAGCCCGGAGAGGCCGACGATCTCGCCGCGGTTGAGCGTGAGCGAGATGTCGCGCAGGGTGTGCGTCCACGAGAGGTGCGCCGCCTCCAGCGCCGGACGCAGCGCCCCCGTGCGCTCCGGCCGCGGGGGGAAGACCTCGTCGAGCTCGCGGCCGATCATCAGGCGCACGATCTCGTTCGGGGCGGTGGTCTTGATGTCGACCGTGGCGACGTCGCGGCCGTCGCGGAAGACCGTGGCGCGGTCGCAGATCGCCTGCACCTCCTCCATCCGGTGGGAGATGAAGATGATCGCCATCCCGCCCGCCTTGAGAGCGCGGATCGCGGCGAAGACCGCGTCGACCTCGCGCTGGCCGAGGGCCGAGGTCGCCTCGTCGAGGATCAGCACGTCGGGCTCGCGCCCGATCGCCTTCGCGATCTCGACGAGCTGGCGGTCGGCGAGGGGCAGGTCGCGGACGGTCGCGCCGGGGTCGATCGGGGGGAAGCTGAGCGCGGCGAAGTGGGCGGCGGCCTGACGGCGCATCGCGCGGCCGTCGATCAGGCCGAAGCGGCGCGGCTCCCGGCCCATGAAGAGGTTCTCGGCGACCGTCAGGTCCGGGATCAGCGAGAGTTCCTGGAAGACCGGAACGACGCCCCGGGCCCCCGCCTCGGCGGGATCCTTGAACCGGACCTCCCCGTCTTTGAACGTGATCGCGCCGCCGTCCGCCGGCTGCACCCCGCAGAGGACCTTGACCATCGTGCTCTTGCCCGCGCCGTTTCCGCCGAGCAGCGCGTGGATCTCGCCGCGCTCGCACGAGAACGACGCGGCATCCAGCGCGACGACCCCGCCGAACCGCTTCGAGATCCCGTCCGCCGAGAGGATAGGCATGGGTGGTGGCGACCTCTGTTCGAGCCATGGGCGATGAGCGGTGAGCCATCAAGGGCCGTCGTCGGCGTCGTAGGGGAGGTTCCCGTGCCCTCCCTCGCCCGAAGGGCGATGTCTCGTCCGGGGGCGGCGACCCCGCGTCGTCGCCGCGCTGGACGGGATGAACGAGGTCATGCCCTGCGGGGCATGGGAGGGCACGGGACCCTCCCCTACGACGAC
>JBPCRG010000047.1:0-3163 GCA_050997095.1 Thermomicrobiales bacterium
GCCTCAGGATGACCGTGGAGGAGGCGTGGTCCAACGGTCATTCCGAGTGTTCAGACCAACGGCAGCCGTGATGCACGGCGTCGCCTCCCCCTTGCCCCCGAACTCGGGGCGGGTATCCTCTGGATAAGGGCTGGGGGATGGGGGGCGCGTTCCCGTTCGATGACGGCACCTGCCATTGCACAGACCAATCAGTGGTCTGTGCATCGTCAGTTTGCACGGCCCGAACCCACGACGGTTCTCGCTCCGCTCGAAGACATTCCTCGACTCCGCCTGCGGGCTCCGCTCGGAATGACGGGGGTGGAGCACCGCGTCGGCGTCGAGAACGGCGTCGACTGCGTTCGCGATGCGACGTCAATCGAGCCAAATGGGATTGCTCACGGCGAGCATCGCGCCGGTCGCGTCGAGGATCTGGGCGCGGAGGTAGCGTGCGGCGGCGGGGATCGGGATCCGAGACTCCCAGTCGCCGTCCGGGATCGGGTGGGCGGCTTCGCTGCCCCGTTCGGAGAGCACGACCAGCGTCGCCCCCTCCCCTCCGACGCACCGGATCCGGACCTCTCCCTCCCGGCGGTCGAAGAGCAGCTGGGGACCGGACGGTGAGGCGGAGACGAAGCAGTCGCCCCGGCGGACCGCGTCGAGGATCGCTGCTGCGGACGGTTCGCCGTCGACCTTGACCCAGGTGGTGGGCGTGCCCAGCGAGGGGTGGAAGAGCCGCACCCGGGGCCACCTGAGGTTGTGGGTGTCCGATCCGCCGATCGCGACGGTGCGTTCCCCCCGTTTGAGCCGCGTCTCCCAATAGACGAGAGCGTCGGCGTTGAGGCCGCCCCATGGCCCGTTCCAGATCTCGATCGCGTGGTTCCCGACGACGTCGCGGTAGCTCCACTCGGGGCCGAGCGGCTTGGGATGGTTGATGCTGACCAGCGCGCCGGCCGTTAGCGCGTCGTCGAACGCGGTCTGGGCTCCCTCGTCGGTCGGATCGCGGAACTCGAACCAGCGGTCGACGCCCCAGGCGTTCCAATGCCCGTTGTAGGTCGTGACCTCGGTTCCGGAGATGAAGATCGGCAGCCCGTCGCTGCCGTTGACGAGGTTCGGTCGGCGCGCGCTGTTGTGGTCGGTGATCGCGAGGAAGTCGAGCCCCGCCCTCCCCGCCGCGGCCAACACCTCGGCGGGCCAGGAATCGCCGTCGGAATAGCGGGTGTGGCAGTGGAGGTCGCCCCGCAGCCAGCCCGGTTCGGCCGCGGGCGGAAGCGCGGCGCGGGATTCCGGAGGCATCGAGGCCGGCTCGGGCGCGTCGTCCGCAAGGCCGGGGTTCAGCCGGATCTCGATCCGGTAGTCGAGCCCGTTCGGGCCGATCTTGTACGGCCCGAGCAGCACGAACCACGTGCCCGGCTCGATCTCGCCCGCGAGGTAGGGCGGGGTGGCCCAGTCCCGCCCGACGGTGATCGCCGACTTGTCGCTGCCGCTCCAGCCTCGGAAGCCCGGAGTTCCGGCCGCGTGCCCCCGCTGGTCGAAGAGGCCGATGTCAAGCGTGTTGCCGCCCAACATCCAGGGCGCGGACGAGATCCGGTCGGTGTAGTCGCACGTCAAGTGGAACTGCGCGACGCCGGGCGGCATCTCGAAGGCGACATGGCGGTAGGTCTGATCCTCGCCGACCCCGAACCGACCGGTCAGCACGGTGTCGCTGAGGCCGTGAGGTGTTTCGCTCATGCCGGCAAGTATGCGCCAGATTTGGCGTCGAACAGCCGGACGGCGGCCGGATCAGGGCGCAGATGGATCGTCTCGTCGGGACGGGGCCGAATCTCGGGGGCGGTGCGGACCCGGATCATGGTCTCGCAGAACATCGCGTTGACGATCACCTCGCTGCCCAGCGGCTCGGAGACGACGACCGAGGCCGGCGCGGAGCCCGGCGTGCCCTCGGGCACGACGTAAATCGACTCCGGCCGCACGCCGACGCGGAGGTCGGCCGAGAAGTGGGCCTCGGCCGGCATCGGCACTCGCCAGCCGTCGGCGACGACGATGTGTCCGTCCTGCCAGAGAGCCGGGAGGATGTTCATCGGGGGGCTGCCCAGGAACTCGGCGACGAAGAGGTTGGCCGGATAGTTGTAGACCTCGTCCGGCGTCGCCAATTGCTGAAGGCGGCCGCCGCTCATCACCGCGATCCGGTTCGCCATCGTCATCGCCTCCGCCTGATCGTGGGTGACGAACGCCATCGTCGCGCCCAGCCGGTGCTGGAACGTCTTGATCTCGGTGCGCACGTGGGTGCGGGGTTTGGCGTCGAGGTTCGAGAGCAGCTCGTCCACCAGGAAAACGCGGGGCTGACGGACGATCGCGCGGCCGAGCGCGACCCGCTGCTGCTCGCCGCCGGAGAGCTGCGAGGGTTTGCGGTCGAGCAGGTGGCCGATCTTGAGCAGCTCCGCGGTGTCGTCGACGCGCTTGCGCCGCTCCTCGTTCGTGATCTTCTGGACCTTCAATGGGTAGAGCAGATTGTCCCGCGCGCTCATGTGCGGGTAGAGCGCGTATTGCTGGAAGACCAGCGCGATGTCGCGGTCCTTCGGCTCCACGCCGACCACGCTGCGGCCCTCGATCCGGATGTCGCCCGAGTCGGGCTCCTCGAGCCCCGCGATCATCCGCAGCGCCGTCGTCTTGCCGCAGCCGCTGGGGCCGAGCAGGATCAGCAGTTCGCCGTCGTTGACGCGGAACGAGAGATCGTCGACGGCCGGCGAGGCCTGCCGCGGAAACTGCTTGACGACGCGCTCGAATTCGATCTCGGCCAAGGATCGGGCTCCATCGCTACAGACCGCGGGACGTGCTCATCAACCCGTGCACCATCATCTTCCGCAGGGAGAAGAAGAGCGCGATCACGGGCAGGACATAGATCAGGCCGACCGCCGCGACGAGAACGTAGTTGACCTCGCTGTAGCCGCCGGCGGACCGGAACGTCTGGTAGAAGGCGAGCGGGATGGTCGACTTGCCGGGATCGTCGATCAGGATGATGACCATCAGCACCTCGGACCAGGCGTTGAGGAACGCGAACCCCGCGACCACGATGATGCCGGGCCGCGCCACCGGCAGGACCGCCTCCCACCAGGCGCGCAGCTTCGAACGGCCGTCCAGCCAGGCGGCCTCCTCAAGGTAGCGGGGGATCGAGTCGAAGAAGCCCTTCATC
>JBPCRG010000068.1:0-4696 GCA_050997095.1 Thermomicrobiales bacterium
TACAACATTACAAGAGCATCGCCCCAACTATACCGATGCTCTTCCCAAACTTGGTGGAGCGCCACACACGCTTCACCCCTCCCCTCCCGCATAGACCCGGCCGCAAGGTCGGGTCTGTGTTTTAACCGGGATGGAGCCCCATCCCGGAACATGCGTCCCTCGGGCGGACTGGCGGCCGACCGGCTATGCTCCCCCTTTCGCAGATCCTGCCGCGGCGACGCGGGCCCGCCACGCCGGCGCCATCCGCGGGCGGTCGTCCGGGTATGCTTGGCGGACGCCGAAGAGGCGGGCGGATCCTTCGGGGTCGGCGGTCGTGACGCTGGGGTCGGTTCGACGTGCAGATGCAGGCTCGGCAACTATGGCAGGCGGTGCTCGGCGACTTGCAGGCGCGCCTGAGCAAAACCACGTTCGACAACTGGCTGCGGCAGACCACGCTCGTCGATTTCGAGAGCGACGTGGCGACGGTCGCGGCGGCCAACACCTTCAGCGCCTCGACGCTCCAGTCCAGATATGCGGCCGAGGTGGAGACGGTCCTCTCGGCGATCGTCGGCCGCCCGGTCCAGGTGCGGTTCACGGTCCGCAACGCCCATGGCCATGACACCGGGGAATCTTCTCCAGCCACCGCGCCGGGCCTTGAGGGCGCGCCGCCGCGCGCGGTGAACGAGGATCGCGCGGTCTTCGGCGAGCCGGTCGCGCGGCCCGAGCGCATTGCCCGCCGCGAGACGCCCACGCCGCCCACCGCCCGACGGGTCGATCCCGCGCGGGCGGGACACGAGGGCAGACCGGCCCTGCAGTCGAAGCAGCTGACGCTCGCCCCGACCCCCAGCCACGGGCTCAACCCGCGCTACATCTACGACAACTACGTCGTCGGGTCGTCCAACCGGTTCGCCAACGCCGCCTCGCTTTCGGTCGCCGACCATCCGGGCGGCAAATACAACCCCTTCTACATCTACGGCGGGGTGGGGCTCGGCAAGACGCATCTGCTCCACGCGATCGGCCACCGCGCGATCGAGCTCCACGGCGGGATCGTCGTGGCCTACGTCTCCTCGGAGAAGTTCACGAACGACGTGATCAACGCGATCCGCGCCCAGAAGATGGAGGAGTTCCGCACGCGGTACCGCTCGATCGACATCCTGATGATCGACGACATCCAGTTCCTCGGCGGCAAGGACGCGACTCAGGAGGAGTTCTTCCACACGTTCAACGCGCTTTACCAAAGCGGCAAACAGGTCGTGATCTCCTCGGACAAGCCGCCGAAGGCGATCGCGGGGCTGGAGGAGCGCCTCCGCTCCCGCTTCGAGGGCGGGTTGATCGCCGACGTGCAATTGCCGGACTACGAGATGCGCACCGCGATCCTCCGGGTCAAGGGCGAGGAGCTCGGCGTGGCGATCCCCGGCGACGTCGTGGAGTACATCGCGCAGCGGGACCAAAGCAACATCCGCGAGCTCGAGGGCGCGTTGAACAAGATCCTCGCCTTCGCGGAGATCAACGGCAGCCCCCTTTCGCTCCAGCTGGCGATGGAGGCCCTGACCGACGCCAACGCCGGGGCCCGGCGCGTGAAGGCGACGGCGGGCTCGGTGCTCGACGCCGTGGCCGCATCCTACCGCGTGACGCTCCACGATCTGCGCGGGCGTTCCCGCTCGCGCGACATCGTGCTGCCGCGGCAGGTCGCGATGTACCTCATGCGCGAGGAGACGAGCGCCTCGCTGGCCGACATCGGCCAGGAGCTGGGCGGACGGGACCACACGACGGTGATGCACGGGATCGAGAAGATCGAGCGCGAACTGAAGACCGACACCGGCCTGCGCTCCCAGATGATCTCGATCCGGGAGGCCATCTTCACCCGGGCGACCGGTTCCTGAGCGCACACGCCGATGAGTCGTTGACAGCGCGGGACGCGGCGGTACACTAGCCAGTCTCAATGGAGCGTCGGTGCCGGGGGCGCCGGCCGGCCCGGGGGAGGGCCGTCCGGAGGGGGAGGGGCAATCCATGGCGAATGAGCGACCACCGGCCGACGACCGCACCGGTTCCCGCGGCCGCTGGCTTTCGATCAACGAGGCCTGCTCGCTGCTCGGCGTGGACCAGTCCACCCTGCGCCGGTGGAGCGACGCGGGCAAGGTGCCGGTCTTCCGCACGCCGGGCGGCCACCGGCGCTACGCCGAGAACGACTTGCGCGCCCTGATCGGGGCCAGCCCGCAACGGCAGGACCGTCAGCGCTCGAGCCAGCAGGAGCTGACCGACCGCTCGCTGCTCGGCTACGAGGAGGAGTTCTGGCGCGGTGCCCGCGAACGCCGCTGGCTCAAGGCCTACGCGGCGGCGGGGAAGGACGATCTCCGCGCGCTCGGCCGCCGGATGGTGGATCTGGCGGTGCAGTCGGCGTCCCTGCCGACGACGAGCGACCGCTCGCCGCTCCTCGACGAGGGCCGGGCGATCGGCGGCCAGTACGGGCAGTTCGGCGCCCGCGCCGGGCTCAGCGCGGTCGAGACCGTGGAGGCGTTCCTGTACTTCCGGGCGCCGGTCGTGCAATCGATCATGAGCATGATCGACGACCAGCGGCTCGCCGCGAAACGGGCCGCCAGGCTCTTCGTCGGGATCGGGGAGTTTCTGGATCAGGTGCTGATCGCCACCGTGGCCGCGCACGAGACGCACGCCGCGCGGGAGCATTTCCCCCTTCCGGCTCCGGCGCTCGACGTCTCCGCGGTGACCATCGACGACATGTAGGCGCATCGGGCCGCGGCGGCCGCGACGATGGGGAGGACGGGGTTCCTCCGCCAAAGCCCGAATGAGCCGGGAAGACTATCCGATCAGGCCGTAATTTCAGGTCGGTTTCGGATATCGTCAAGAGCGCGGGGGGCGGATCCCCCTTCCCTTGCCACCCCCCGCGAAGACCCCCTTGGAACCCCCTGCTGCAACGGGGGGTTCCGCTTTTAAGGGGGCGCGCTCGCCGCCGGAAGCCCTTCGACCGGCCTGTGACCGTCTCCATCGAACGGCCTCACAATGTGCGCTCAGCCACTTTTCACCCACTCCCATGACATCGGCAAGCGTCACGGCTCGGCTGGTATGATCGAGAATGGCGTCTCGCTCATCAATCGGGAAATCCACCATGGGTGTCAAGGAATACGCGCTGTTCATCGGGCTGGTGATCGTGGCCCCGCTGGTCGTGGCGGTGGCGGTCACGCTATGGACGCTCGAGCAGGCGCGGCTGCGCAACAAGAAGTATCGGAAGCGCGCCCCGGCGCCCGAGCCGCCGGTCGAGGCGACCGCCCCTCCCGCGGAACCGCCCCGATAGCCGATTCTCCGCCGCAGGCATGCGGCCGCAGGAGACGGCTCGGCTTTGGGGCCATTGGGCTAGGGCGGGAATTGAGCCCCTTTTTTGCTGCCCCATAGAATGAACTGAAGGAAGGCATGCCTTTGGGGATGTCGGCGCGCCGCCCGATTTCGCATCGGGCGCGGCCGCCGTCGGCGTCGTCCAAGAGTCGGCCAGAGGGACCGCCGCGTCACGGTTCGGCGCGGCCGCATCTCCTCGCTTCCCGGAGGGGCTCGCTGTGGAACTCGGTGATCTGATTCGCGTGGCCCAAGGTGCGATGGACCATGGCGACTACCGCGGGGCGGGGGCCGCCTGCACCCATGCGATCGAGTCGTTCCCCTCGTGCCTGACCGCGTTCCGGATGCTCGGCGAGGCCAATCTGGAGCGCGGGGAGATCGACCTCGCCCTGGAGCAGTTCGACCGCACGCTCGATCTGGATCCGCTCAACGTGGTCGCCCGGCTGGGGATGGGTGTCGCCTACGAAGAGAAGAAGGACTACGGCGGCGCGTACGCGAGCTATCTGCATGCCTGGGAGATCAATCCCGCGCTGGAGCAGGTGCGCGACGAACTGGTCCGCCTGCGCGGGGTGCTGAGGAGCGAGGATCGCGTCCATCCGACGCGCCCCGGCCTCGCGGGCATCCATGCCCGAAGCGGACAGTTCGGACGCGCGGCCACCGAGTGGCGGGCGATCCTCGCCGCGGAGCCCGGCAGCGTGCGCGCGCGGACCGCGATGGCGGAGGTGCTGTGGCGGGCGGACGACGACGTGGCGGCGGAGGCGGCCTGCAAGGAGACGCTGCGCGCGACGCCGGAAAACGCCCGGGCGCTGAGGATGCTGGCCGACATCGAGCAGCGGCGCGGGGGCGGGCAGGCGAAGGAACTGGTCGAGCGGTATCAGGCGGTCGACCCGCAGGGGGAGGTCGCGACGATCTTGGCCGAGTGGCGCGACGAGTTGGACCTGCAGTTCCTGCGCCGCGCCGCTTCGACCCTTCCGGAGTTCGACCTCGCCCAGTCGGCGGCGAATGCGAGCGACGTCTTCGCGCCGTCGCCGATCGCGCCGAAGGTCGGGCTCACGCCGAGCCATTCCGGAGCGCCCGACCTGTGGGACTCCCTGGTCCAGGATCTGCGGGGCGAGGGGCTGCCGATGCCCTTCGATCAACCCGCCTACGTGGCTTCGACGGCCGTCGAGCCATTCGCCTGGCCGGACGACGGCGCGGCGCCGACCGCCGTCGGCGATCAGGACCGGCGATCGTCGGAATCCGACTGGCTTATGGTCAAACCGGCGGCATCGTCGATCAACGATGACGGCGATGACCTGGCGGCCCTGTTCGCCCCGAGCGATTCGATGTCGTCGCCGTCTGCCGCCCGTGCCGCCGAGACCGCGCCCGTCGT
>JBPCRG010000102.1:0-5030 GCA_050997095.1 Thermomicrobiales bacterium
GGGTCGCCCCCAGCGCCGCGGCTCCGGCTCCCGCGCCCAACAGGCAGAGGACCGGCGACGCATAGGCGCGAAAAGGGCCCGGCCGCACCATGCGCACGCGAGGCAGGGACGCGAGCGCGATCCCCGCCAACGGCAGGAAGAGCATTTCGAGATACCCGGCGAAGGGATTCGGGGCCCCGAAAGAGCCGAATGCGCGCGTCACCCCGTTCACGGTGTACGACGGCGGTCCGGCGTGATCCAGAAGTTGCCGCGACGCCTGCAGCGCGACCGCGATCGACGAGACGCCGAACGCCGCGACGACCCAGCCGACGTCCCGCCGGGTGCGCGTCATGTTCGCCGCCACGACATAGGCGAGCGCCGCGGCGCTCCAACGGTACGTCTCACCAGCCCATGCCCCGACATCCTGGACATTGCGGACCGACAGCACGAGACTCCCAACGACGGCGAAAAAGGCCCAAGCGACGCCGTCGATGCGCACCGGATTTTGGCGCACCGCCCAGTGAGCGGCGAAGCCGATCGTCAGGGCCGCGAGCAGCGTCTTCGTCCAGGTGAGGCTTGCCGGACCGACCTCGATCGCGAACGCCGACTGGACCGGCACCGTGAGCGCGACCAGCGCCAGCGCTGCGGATGAGCCGCGAAACGCGCTCGCGACGACCACGACGCCTGCCGCCGCTCCCAGCAGCGCCGACGGCGGGAGGGCGAATGCTGCCCCGCAGCCGAAGGCGGCCACCGCCCACATCAGCCAGCGCCATGGTCCGGGTTCGGCGTGGGAACGCCGAAAAATGTCGCCCGCCCTCAGATCGACCGAACTATCCATCGCCGGTCGCCTTCTGTGCCGGAGGCAGTTCCGGCTCGTGACCGACCATCGCGATGAACACCCAGGTCAACGTCGCCAGATCAGGCAGGAAGAACCCGTTGTCGACCGTCCCGTGAACCAGGCCGCCGATGAGGGCGGCGGCGGCCCCGATCCGCAAGGGCCGCAGGGAGGGCGTCGAAGAGGACGTCGTTCTCGCCGAGCACAGCACCGCCGCCGCCAAGAGGATCGCGGCCAACAAGCCCGGCAGGCCGAGGCTCAACCAGACATCGAGGACGATGTTGTGCGGATGCGACGTGTAGCGTTCCTGCCATCCGGCGGGCGAGACGTACCTGCGGCCGTATTGGGCAAGGAACTGGTCGAGTCCCACGCCGAAGATAGGGTGATCCCGCACCATGCGCAGACTCGCGGTCCAGATGAGGCGCCGCGACGACTCGCCTCCCGCGCCGCCGCTCGCGGTCAAACGAGTCGCGGCGAACACGCCGAAAGCCGCCAGGGCCCCCCCCGCCGCCGCGCCTAACCACCGCCAGCCATGCTTCGGCTTGACCGTGAACACAAGCCACGCGCCGCCCGCCAACACCCCCGCTCCCGCCCCGCGCGACAGCGTCGCCCCGACCCCGGCGAGCAGGAGGGTGGGGGCGAACCAAAGCCAGCGGCGCCGAGGCGGATCGGCGAGCAGCACGCCCGTGGCGAACAACCCGACGCGATCGAGATACAGCGCCAGATTGTTCGGATGCGAGTAGGGCCCGCGGGCCCGGGCGACCCCGTCGGCCACCACCGCTCCGCCCTCAGACAGGAGATTCACCATGCCCCACAACGCGGTCGCCATCCCCGTGGCGATCAGGGCCGCCACGAAAATCCGCTGGGTCCGGCGGATCAGCACCCACCTCGCGAGCGCCAAGGCGATGCACGGCTCCACCATGACCGTGCGCAGCGAGCGCAGGCTTTCTGCGGAGTGCCGACTATCCGCGACGGTACGGAGCGACAGACCGGCCACCAGCAGGAGCAGACCGGCGCAGGCGGTCACTGAATTTGGCCGCAGCAAAGCAGAAACCGTCGATCGCCACGCAGCCTGACGCACGGAGAGGAGAAGCCGGGCGGCGATCGCGGCCCCGCCCGTCAGCAGCGCGATCTCCAGCAGCGTCACCTTCGCGCCGCCGATCGCGACCGGCCGCTGCACCAGAGGGAGCGCGACGGCGACCCCCGCCGCGGCGGCGCTCGGCGACGCCAATGCGGCGCACATTCCCGCGACGAGGCACGCGAGGACGACCGGCAGCGGCGGCGAGAGCGTGAGGACGCCTCCGCAGACTAGGAGGACCGACATCGCCGCGACCACGACAGCCGCGCCCTCGCCCGAGACGGCGGCAAAAGCCCGGCGACTCGGCGCCGATGAAGCCATCGCCGACATCTAGTAGCGCCCGGACGGACGCCAATCCGGCATGGTCGGCAGCGGCGGCCGAAACTCCACTCCGCGCCGCCGCTGGAGCAAGCCCGCACGAAGCGCCACCACGCAGATCATCTCCCGCAAGGCGCCGACGACCGCCAGCACGGCAATCACGACGAGCACCTGAACCGGCCAAAGCAGAGGCGGCTCCCTCGAGACGACGACTCCGCCCACCGTGAGCTGTCCCTTCTCCGCCAACGTCAGCGTGACCGTGTGATCGGCGTCGTCCAGCCCGTCGGCCAGACGCACCGGCACGTCGCCCGCCTGGGCGAATTCGAGGTTGATCACGCCGGCTCCGTCTTTCACCGGGCGGCCGCTGATCGGCCCGCCGTCGATGGTGACGTGGATCGCTCCGGCGTCCGGGCTTCGCCGGAGAAAGACGACGACCCCGGTCCCCTTGAACCGGATGGTCGTGGCGGCGCCGGTTTCGCTCGTCGTCCGGAACGTGCGGCGGTTGAGGTGCTGATCCTCCCAATTTCCGGCATAGGTCACCGGCGGCGAATCCATCGGCACGAAGCCCGTCGGCGCGATACCGAAGACTCCGGAGGCTGCGAGCGCCGCCAGCGCCGTGAACGCCGGAGTCGCGGACCCTCCCGCATCGAGCAAGGCATAGCCCGTGGATTCCTCGCCGCCTGCGGGCGGTGTCAGATCCCACCCGAACATCAGTCCAGTCCACGGCCATTCCGCCCGGGCCCGTTCCATTCCCGCCACCGTGAACGCCGATTGCTCAGCCACCGAGACTCCGCTGCCCTCCGCGGCACGCCAACCAAAGTGGGTGAGCCAGATCGGTTTCGCGGTGTCGCCGTGTTCGACGCCCAGTTCCCGAAAGAGGATCGCCCGGGACAGATTCTGCCGCTCGGCGCCGACGCTGCGGTCGTACGGCGAGAGATCGCCGCCGTCGATCCGAGCCGCGAGAATGTCGAAATACGGTTTCGCGCCCAGCGCGTAGAGTTCCCGGATGAATTGGACATCGTCTCCGACCGCCGAGCCCGAACCGCGAGGCTCCATCTCCGCAAGGACGACTTTCGTTTCGGAGTCGGCCGATCGCGAGGCGTTGAACGCCAACGCCAGAAGTTTCGAGTACGCCTCCGGCCGAGCCGGCTCCCCGCCCCATTGCACGGCGCTGTTCGGTCGGTCCCACAGCTGCACGAACTGGATCTGCTTGGAATAGCGGCCCACGAACTCGCCGACGAACGCGGCATAGTCCTCGTCTGCGGCAGGGGGCGCGTCGAGCACGCCCTCCTGCCCTGCCTGTCTAGCCCAAAACGGTGAGAGGTGCAGAACGGCCAAGACTTGAATGCCATGGTCGGAAAGAGTCTGCACAATGCGATCCGACTGGTCCCAGTCGAACGTGCCGCGCTGTGGCTCGATGGTGGCCCATGAGAACGTCTGGCGAACGAACCGGTATCCCGTGTTCTGAAGGAGGGTCGCGGCCGACTGAAGTTGATCCGGGGGCATTCCCGACAGATCCGCGTTCAACGAGAGATCGCGGCCCGTCGATTGCACGACCGGCGGTTGTTCGGCGCCCGATTCAATGCCGCGGTGCAGATAGATGTCCGAAATTGCGGCTCCGATCACCAGCGTCAGGCCGACAAGCAGCAGGACGAGCGCACGCGAGAGTCTGGTCGCGTCGTCGTGGCTGGGAGATCGCTCAACGAGTTGTCGCAATCGTCCCAGCAACGAGCGTTCTCCTCGATCGACGGCCAGTTCGGACCATCCTCGCGGATCCCGCCCCCGGTTCCCGACCGGCGGGATAGCGGTGGACGCAGCGACCGCGCACATGGCGAAATCGAAGTATAGAACGGGGTCGCCCGTCGGGGGCCGACGCCCCGAACGAGACCCGATCCGAGTCATGGAAACCGGCACGCGACCTCACGTATCATCGGCGGCATGCTTCCTTCCCCTTCCGAGACGAGCAGGCTCCACGGACTCAGGCTCTCGACGCTTGCCGGCGGCCTTGCCCGGGACCTCGCGGCGGCGTACGCCGAGTCCGTGAACCAACCCAGACCCGAGAGCCCGCCGCTCCGCCAAGCGTTCGAGCAGTTCGGGGACGAGGCGGCGACGAGCGGCTCGTCCCTGGAGGAGGCGATGGCCGTCGCGGCGGAAGCGCTCCAGGATCTCTTCGCGAGGATCGGCGGGAGGGCGACCGACGCCGCGACGACCATCGCCGCGGGGATCGCCTTGGCGGCCGTGTCGCGGTCGTTCCATGCGTCGCGGGACCGCGCCCGCGGCAACGAGCCCCCGCCGATCGTGGTGCCGACCCAAATCGCCCGCCTCAACGCGCTGCACCGGATGAATCGGGCCGCCACCTCCAATCTCCACCTCAGCGCGCTGCTCGACATCACGGTGGAGGCGGTCGTGCCGGCCACCGGCGCCGACGCCTGCTCGATCTTCCTCTACGACCCGGCGACGGATTCGCTCGCGCTGCGGGCGGCGATCGGCCTCAACCCAACCTCGGTCGGCGCCGTCACGTTCAGCGCCGGGCTCGGAATCACCGGTCTGGCCGCGAAGTCGGGATCGACCGTCGTCGCGCCGGACGCCCGCAACCACGAGGCGTACATGATCGCGCCCGCCACCGGCGACGCCGTCTACGCCTCCCAAGTCTCCGTCCCGCTGCACACGCGGGACGCGAAGGAGCTTCTCGGCGTCCTCAACGTGCTCTCGGTGACCGGGCGGGATTTCGATCAGGATGAGCTGACGTTTCTCGAGACCGTCGCCGGCGAGCTCGGGATCAGCATCGAGAACGCGCGGATGCACGGCGTGACCGACGAG
>JBPCRG010000111.1:0-2793 GCA_050997095.1 Thermomicrobiales bacterium
TTCGTCGGTACGCCTCCGCCAGTTCCCGCTCCGGGTCGGCTCCCGCGTCGGAAAACTCCTCGATCAGGCGGAGCAGACGATCCCCAAGGTCGCTCGCGACCCCCGGGGGAGCCGTGACTGCGTGTTCTCCCGTCGCAAGCGAACGCACGACCCGAGTCAGAATCGGCATGGATTTCGGCAGCCACTCGAAGGAATCGGGGGACGGCTCGGCGCGGCCGCCCGCCGCCCGCTCCTGCCGCTTGACCTCGTTCCACGTGTTCACGACATCGGCCGCATCCGCCGCGACGGCGTCCCCGAAGACGTGCGGATGGCGACGGATCAGCTTGCGGACGAGGCCGTCATAGACATCCCCGATCGAGAAATCGCCCGCCTCCTCCGCGATCTGGGCGTGCATCGCGACCTCCAGGAGCACATCTCCGAGCTCTTCGGCAAGATGCTCGGGGTCGCCCTCGTCGATCGCCTCGGCCGCCTCGTATGCCTCCTCGAGCAGCTCGAACCGCAGCGACTCGTGCGATTGCTCCCGATCCCATGCGCAGCCGTCGGGCCGGCGCAGGGCCGCGACGATCCGGAGCAGGGCGCCTGGGGACCGCGTGGCTTCGAGCAGAGGGAGCGACGGAACCCAGATCGAGGTGAGGTGGTCGCAGCCGACGCGGTCGATCTCGTGGAGCGGCGACGTGCGGATCGCGTCGCGGTCGTCGTGCGCAGCCGAGACTCCCCGGACGACCGTGACCTCATGATCCTCGGGATAGAGCCGCGCGAGATTGAGCTTCAGGTCGGACGCGACGGCGGCCGAGTGGACCTGGGTGATGAGCGCCGGCCGCAACGGTGAGAGTTCGGGAAGTCCGCCGTCGAACGGCGCGGACTCGAATGCGCGGTTCAGGTTGAGCGCGTCGATGAGCTGCACGCCGTCGCTCATCAGGTCGATGCCGACCGCGCTGGCGATCACGTCAAGCGCGCCGACGGCGCTCTCCACGACGCACGGAACGCCATCGGCGCGCGCGCGTTCGGCCAGCAGGCGGACGGTGCGCTCGCCCGCGTTCGGGCTGCCGGGCAGCGCGTAGACGACGTCCTCCGCGTCGGCCGCGGCGATCACGCGCCGCATGATCGCGGCGTAAACGTCCTCGAAGGTGGAGAGGGTCTCGTAGAGGTCGTCGCACGACGCGACGCGCGGATCACCGATCAAATCGTCCAGACCGGGATGGATGGCGGTGCGGAGAATGATCCTGGCGGCGCCGTCCAGCGCCCTTTGCGCCGCAACCGTGCGCAGGAGCGGATCGCCGGGGCCGAGACCGATGACGCGGATGCAGCCGGACACCGGGACGTCAGCCCTTGGCTGCGGACGACTTGTCGCCGAGCGTCAAGACAGCCATGAACGCTTCCTGCGGGATCTCGACGGAACCGACCATCTTCATCCGCGCCTTGCCCTCTTTCTGCTTCTCCAGCAGTTTCTTTTTGCGCGTGATGTCGCCGCCGTAGCACTTCGCGAGCACGTTCTTGCGGACGGCGCGGATCGTCTCGCGGGCGATGATCCGACTCCCGATCGACGCCTGCACCGGCACGGCGAACATCTGCCGGGGGATCAGCGACCGGAGCGCGGCGACAAGCTCCCGGCCCTTGTAGTATGCGTCGTCGCGATGGCAGATGATCGAAAGCGCGTCCACCGGCTCCATGTTGACCAGCACGTCGAGTTTGACGAGGTCGGCGGCTCGGAGCTCCGCGAAGGTGTAGTCCAGCGAGGCGTACCCCTGCGTCCGGCTCTTCAGCTGGTCGTAGAACTCGACGATCACCTCGCCCAGCGGCATGTCGAACTTGAGCTGGACCCGGTCCTCGTCGAGGTAGACCATCTCGATGAACGCGCCGCGCTTGCCGGTGACCAACTCCATGATGTTGCCGATGTAGCGGGAGGGGGCGATGATGCTGATGTGCATCCACGGCTCGCGGACCTCGTCGGTCTCGCCGGGGGAGGGGAGGTCGGAGGGGTTGTCGATCTCCAGCACCTCGCCGCTGCGCATCAGGACCTGGTACTCGACGCTCGGCGCGGTCGCCAGCAGATCGAGGTTGTACTCCCGCTCCAGCCGTTCCTGGATGATCTCCATGTGCAGCAGGCCGAGGAACCCGGCGCGGAAGCCGAAGCCCAGCGCCAGCGACGACTCGGGCTCGTACGTCAGCGACGTGTCGTTGAGCTGGAGCCGCTCGAGCGCGTCGCGCAGCAGCGTGTACTCCTCGCTGACGGTCGGGTAGAGTCCCGCGAAGACCATCGGCTTGGCGGGACGGTAACCCGGCAGCGCGACCGTCGCGGGATCGGTGGCGACCGTGATCGTGTCGCCGACCTGGAGGTCCTTGACGACCTTCAGGCCCGTGGCGATGTAGCCGACCTCGCCGGTGGCGAGTCGCCGCACCGCCTGCATCTCGGGCCCGAAGTAGCCGAGCTCCAGCACCTCCGCCTCTTTGCCGGTCGACATCAGCCGCATCCGGTCGTCGGTCCCGAACGAGCCGTCCACGACTTTCACGTAGGCGATGACGCCCTTGAACGAGTCGTAGTGCGAATCGAATATCAGCGCGCGGGCGGGGGCGTTCGGATCGCCCTGCGGGTGGGGGACGTTCTTGACGATCGCCTCGAGGATTTCTGGCACGCCCAGGCCGCTCTTCGCCGATGCCAGCACGATCTCGTCGTCGAGCAGACCGAGGAACTTGCCGACCTCCGCCGCGACTCGGGTCGGGTCGGCGTTCGGCAGGTCGATCTTGTTAATCACCGCGACGAGCGCGAGGTCCTGCTCCAGCGCCAGGTAGACG
>JBPCRG010000135.1:0-4255 GCA_050997095.1 Thermomicrobiales bacterium
CGGTACGCCTCCTCAAGCCCGGCGGCCGCCCGCGCGAACGGCTCGGCCAGGAGGTCGCGCGCGGTCAGCATCTCCAGCAGCCGATTCCCCGGCGACGCCCCGACCGGCGCGTCGCCGACCCACGTGACCATGGGCGCGGCCGGGCTCTCCTCGAGATCTCCCGTCCTTATGGGGAGATACCGTTTGGCCATATCGGCATGGACCCGGCACAGCGGGATGTCGACGAGCAATTCGTCGGTGAAGAGATCGGCGGGAACCTCGTCCGCGAGCGCGAGCAGAAGGGCAGGCGCGCGGAGGGAGGCGTCGAACAGGACCGCCGAAAGACCGGCGAGCGCATGGCGTCGCGCGTCTCCCGAACGCCAGAGCACGAGCGCGGGCAGATCGATCCGGGAGTAGGCGAAGTCCACCGGCTCCCCGCGCGCGTTGATCAGGAAGAGCGCGCCGCGGATGCCCCGCCCGCGCTCCTCCTGCATGAACCGGAGATAGCCCGCCTCGGGCGAAGACTCTTCACGGCGCGCATCCCGGAACGGCACGGGCACGGTCAGAGGTCGGCGAAGAGATCGGGCGGGGTCTCCTCCGGCGCATGCTGGAGTTCCGCGCTCTCCGAGTAGTCGGTCTTCAACTCGGTCTCGACGGTGTCCAGCGCCTCCCCCGGATAGAGGCGGTGCAGATCCCATTCGTTGATCCAGCGGCGGACGTAGGAGCGCATCCGCCGGGTCGTCGACGTCCGCGAGGAGGGCAAGTCCGGCGGACTCCAGGCGTAGGCTTCGGCGTGGATGCGCTTGAGCGTGCCGTAGCTTCGCTGGAGCGCGTCGTTGTCGGGTTCCGCCAGGTAGAGCGCCTCCCGCTCGATCATCCGCATGCCCGTCTCCGCGCGGGCGGCCGCATCGGCCAGGTTCTTGCTTTCCAGCAGCGGCACGACGTACTCGCGGTCCCCCTTGCTGTGCAGCATCTCCGCGCCGAAGTCCTCCGTGATCGTCGCCACCGCCGTGAGCCCGGAAATCTGTTCGGTCTCGATTTTGCCCAGCCAGCGCGCCAGCTCGGCATAGGATTTGGCGCGCTGGAGGCGGCTGTATCGGGCGACAAGCTCCACCTCGTCGATCAGCAGAACCCAGCCGCGATAGCCCGCGGCCCGGATCAGCCGGGACGCGAACGTGAACCGCTGCAGCGGCAGCTCCTTGGCGGAGACCGTCCGGATCTGGAACGCGGCGGTCTGCCCGATCTGCTTCATGCCCAGGCGGACGTCCGCGATCGGCAGGCTGTCGCCCGCCCAGAACCCGCGAACCTTCTCGCTCATCTCCGGATCGTTCTTGAGCCGCTCCTGCAGCAGCAGAGTCGCGGGGAAGATCTGCCCGATCCCGATCTGCGCCGAATTCGCCCATCGGGAGAACTCGGCGTACGTCTCGGAATGCTCGGGCAGCGTGAGCGCGATCTCCTTGATCGCGTCGCCGATGATCCCCGGCGCGACCGCCGTCTCCGCGGCGGCGGCGAAGACCTTGCCCAGATCAAAGAGCGGCGTCTCTTTGCTGACCACGATCAGGCTGCACACGAAGTTCGCCTCGAGCGCCAGATGGCGGAGGTGCTCCAACGTGTGGGATTTGCCGGATCCGAAGCCGCCGGCAAGCAGCATCCCCTCCGCCTGGCGATCGTCGAGCGCCGCCTCGTCCACCGCCGCCAGCTGCTGCCCGAACCGCTCGACCGCCCGATCCTGGCCGCAGCCGAGGACTCGGACCGCGTCCCGGTTGGGGACGCCGTTGCGCAGGGCCTCCAACGCCCGCCGCAGATCCTCGTTCGTCATCGGCCCGTTGCTCACGCGACATGCTCCAGCGGCGAGATGCGGACCAGCGAACTCATCGGATTGACCAGGCGCTGATCGTGCACCTCGTCGTAGACCCGGAATTTGAGCGCGCTGTATGCCCCCATCCCGCGGCCGAACGGCTCGACGTCGAGGAAGTCGGCGGCGGGGAGCATCACCATCAGGCAGCCCTTCATCCGGTCGGTGGAGTCGATGAATTGCCGCAGGACCTCGTAGGCGTCGAGCAGCTGCGCCTTGGAATAGAAGAGTTGGCCGTCCCGCGGGTTGCGCGCGACCGCCATCCGGGAGAGGTCGACGGTGACGACGATCCCCGGATGGCCGGCGTACTGGATCCAGAGCAGCAGGGAATCCAGCAGGTGCCGGGCATTGCTCCGGGTGATTCTGTTGTAGATCTGGTACGGCTTGACGGCGGCGGTCGCCTTGTTGCGCCCCGTCAGCCAGTCGGTGTTGGCGGCGACCGACGAATCCCCGTCCGATCCGCCCAGCAGCTCCGCCATGCACAGCGTGGTCATCGCGGTGCGGAACTCTTTGGCGAGCGACGGCCGGTGCAGGACCTGCTTGGCGACCCACCGCCGACCCTCCATGGTGACCATCCCGGCGTCGAGGGCGTTGGCGTCCGCCAACCGCCGCACCAATGGCTCGGGACCCGGACCCGGGGCCACGAAGCCATGCTCGTCCGCCAGCTTGAGCATGACCCGGGCGCTGAGCTCCCGCCACGGGATCTGCTCGGCGATGCGGTTGAACAGCTGATCGATCATGTGGACGCGCGTGTCGGCGGAGGAGACCGTGGCAGTGAGATAGCCCGCGGCGCGGGCGGTCGAGAGGAGGCCTTGCCCGAGCTCCGGGCGGAGCCGCTCGTCGAGCGGCACGGCGAACTTGATCGAGGAGCCGCCCTCCCTGATGAACCGGGCGAGGTACTCGTCGTTCAGGAACCGGAGCCAACGCGCCGGGACAATGGTCGCCGCCATCTTCGTCAGCCCTCCTGGAACCGGATGCCGTAGTACGTGAGCACTTCGCCCTTCCGATCGACGAAGGTGAAGACGTCGCCGCCGCCCGAGCGCGTGCCGGTGCTGGCGGGCAGGGAGAGGACCGCGCCGGATCGCGTCCGCGTGACGCCGCTCTGGTCGACCAGAAAGATGTCGCGGGCGAAGTCGCTCTTGCTGTATTCAGCGGCGGAGCCCGGCTGCAGCGTGAATGCCTGGTAGATCTGCGCGAGCTTCACGACGCAGCCGACATCGCCTTTGGCCAGCACGAGCTTGTAGGTCAGATGGAGGGACTCGATGTATTGCTCGACCTTGAACCGGGGCTTCCTGCTTTGATTGTCGAGCAGCATCTTCACCAGATGGGAGGGCCGGATCGACGTGACGCGCTTACGGTCGACCCGTACCGCCCTCGCCTCCGGCAGGATCTGGAGAATCGAGGGAAAGACGAGCAGGCGACCGTCGCGGGCGAACATGCTCAGCTCTTGTCCCTCCGCCTCCCCCCGGATTTCCCCCTCGTAATCGTGCTCGAGATAGTTGCGCTCCTCCTGCTCCGTGAAGGGCCAGGCGGATCTGGCGTTGGCGCCGTGCTGGCGGGCCGCGTCGACGGCGGTCCCCAACCGCTCCGCGGTCGTTCTGACCTTGGCGATGTCGCCTTCCTGCGCGGCCTTCTTCATCTGCTTCGCCGCCGCCACGACCGCGGAGCCCGCCTTCGGCGCCGAATCGGCCGAACGCTCCGCTTCAGTGAATCCGTCTTCGAACGTCGTCACGCCGTCCGCTTCTCCTTTGCGACACATCCGCCGATCCATGGCCGAGGTTCAGATCGTATCACAAGGGATACACCTGACAATGCTGTCCGATCGTGGACGCGTCGCGGGTTGGGCCGGAGCGGGCCGCGCCTTCGTCGGCGGCGTCCGGGAGCCCGCGCGTCACGCCACCCCCGGCGCGACCGCCTCCGCCAGCAGCGTGATCGTCTCGAGGTCGGCGCCGTCGAGCTGGACGACGAAGTATTGGATGCCGGCCGCGGCCATCGCGCGGTAGTAGCCGATCGCGCGCTCCGGCGTGCAGGCGAGGATCGCGGAGCGGCCGGAGCGCCGGGCACCGGGCGAGGTGGACCGGCTGGGGTCGAGCGCCGCGAGCTTGGCGGCCGCCTCCCGCTCCGTCGGGGCGAGGATCAGGTAGAGCGTGAAGTGGGTCCGCAGCACCTCGTCCTCGGGTCGGTTGAGGTCGGCGCAGTGGCGGCGCAGGGCGTCGAGCTTGCGCCGCACCGTCGCCACCCGCTGCGTGTCGGGGATCGAGGCGTCGGCGAGGCCCTCGTCCTCGTGGACGTTGCAGGCGTCGGCGTATTGCGCGACCTGGCGCAGCGTCACCTTCTCGCCGCTGCCGCAGATCATGATCGGAGGGAGCGGCTGCTGGATCGGCGGCGGCCCGATCCGCAGCGAGTCTACGCGCAGGTGCG
>JBPCRG010000147.1:0-3049 GCA_050997095.1 Thermomicrobiales bacterium
AGTACTTGATGAGCCACGGACTCGTCCGGCGCGTCCAAGAGGTTTCGTCCTCGCTCGGTCAGGTTCGCGCCGCCTGACGGGAGCATCGCCTGCTCCGCGGCGTCATCCCCACTCTGCCCGCATCCGAAGTGTCTAGGCCCAGGACCCAAGTCCATTCCCCTTATGACGTGACGTCGCTCGCCGCCCGTTCCGGTACACCCCCGACTTCAAAGCACTCCCGATTGTACGAACACTTAGGTGTACGTATACTTAGGTGGGGACGGGCAGTTAGTACCTCTGGGTGAACCGCGCGGACGCCGGAGCCGTGCTGACCACGGTACTCTCCATCTATCATTGTGGAGAGGCCGCAAAGGGTGTCGTGCCATAGTTGTCAGGTACGACCGGAGCTGATGCCATCGTGAAGTCCCGGAGCGTGCCCTCGAACGCGGAAGCGCTCAACCAGATCGTGTACTCGACGCAACAGGCACTGGCCTCCACCCAGGCGCGTTTGCTGAGGCTGCACGAGCAGGCCAAGCAGTCCGCCGAGCTTGCGGACCGGGAACGCGTGGAGCTGCAGCGCTTTCTGGAGGAGTTCGGACTTGAGCCAGCCGTCCTGCACCATGCCGAGGACATCGGCGAGCACGAGCTGGTTCCCCTTTTCGACATCGAGGCGATGCGCACGGGCGTCCTTGAGCTTGACATGGACGTCGTGCGCTCGACCGCACTGCGGAGCAATCTCGACGCCGTCGTGCAAATGGTCCAGATGTGCTCGGATCACATGACGGCCGACCAGGCCTATGCCGCGGTGCAGGACACCGCCGAACTCCGACTCCAACAGGCGATGAGCGCCGCCCGCGAAGACGAGCGCCGCCGCCTGGCCCGCGAAATCCATGACGGGCCCGCTCAGGTGCTCACGAACGCGATCTACGCCATCCAGACCGCCGAACATGTGGCCAAACGCTCGCCGGACCAGGTCGCCGAGGAGCTCAGCCGCGTTCGGCAGCTCCTCAAGGACGGAGTGGCCGAGATCCGCAGATTCATGTTCGACCTGCGGCCGACGATGCTTCAGGATCAGGGACTTGAGCCGACCCTGCGCCGTTATGTCGATGATCACAGCCGCTTTTTCGCCAAGCGCGTCGATCTCGACATGCCCGAGGCGATCGTCTTACTGAGCAGCGAGCAGGAATTGACGATCTTCCGGATCGTCCAGGAGGCGCTGCAGAATGTCCACCGTCATGCCGGGCCGGACGCGGACGCATGGATCGCGATCACCCAGCAAAATGGCCTGCTGACCATGACCATCTCGGACAATGGCCGCGGGTTCAATCCGGAACATGTCGTTTCCCGGCCCGACTCTGGAGCCGGTCTGCCGGGGATGAGGGAGCGCGCAAAGCTCGCGGCGGCGGAACTGACGGTGACAAGCGCTTCTGCTCAGGGAACCATCGTGGAATTGAAGATGCGGATGCGCGGGTACACTGGCGATCTCGCTCAGGCGGTCCGGTGAATTCGCGCGTGGGAAGGGGTCTCTCTTGAACCGAGTCCAAGTGCTCATCGTCGACGATCATCCGCTCTTTCGGCGCGGCGTCCGCTGGAGTCTGGAGAACGAGCCGGACATCCTCGTCGTCGGCGAGGCGGGCGACGGCCAGACCGCCGTCCAGCAGGCCGACCTGCTCGTGCCAGATGTCGTCTTGATCGACATCAACATGCCGCAGATGAGCGGGCTGGAAGTCACCCGCATCCTCAAGCGACGGCATCCGCAGACAGGCGTCATCATCCTCACGATGCACGAGGACGACGAGCAGCTCTTCCACGCCATCCGCGTCGGGGCCGCCGCCTACTTGACGAAGGATGTCGACGCCGACGAGATCATCAAACTCATCCGTCGCGTGGCCCGGGGCGAGTACCTCATCAACGAGAACGTGCTGTCCAGGCCGTTCGTCGCGTCCCGGGTCCTCGACCAATTCCGCGAACTCTCGCAGATGGACCACGCGACGGACGGGGTCTTCTCGCCCCTCACCCCTCGGGAGGTCGAGATCCTCGATTGCGTGGCCCAAGGGAACAGCAACAAGGAGATCGCCCGCATCCTGACGATCTCCGATCAGACAGTCAAGAATCACATCACGTCGATCCTGCGCAAGCTGGCGGTGAACGACCGCACCCAGGCGGTCATCTACGCGCTGCGCCACGGCAGGATCAAACTCACCGACGAACAATCGGCGTTCGTCTCCTAGCGTGACGCGCGCCGGGAGTCCGATCGCGACAGGTCGCGCGTGCGGTCTCGCCGACGTCTCCCCAATCCTTGCCGCTCACGTGAGATCAGCTCCGCCAGTCACATCCAGCGCGACGCCGGTCAGAAACTCCGCTGCGGGGCTCGCCAGATACAGCACCGCCCGCGCGACGTCCTCCGCGGTCTCCATCCGCCCCAATGGCGTCAACCGGAGATAGTCGGCCTTCACCTCGTCCACGCCTTTCCCCCGCAGCTCCGCCTCCCAGACCAGCTCCCGCTCCTGCATCGACGTCGCCACGTAGCCGGGGCAGACGCAGTTCACCCGGATGCCGAAGGGGCCGAGTTCGACCGCAGCGGATTTCGTGAACCCGATGCAGGCCCATTTCGATGCGGCGTAGTGCGCCAGCAGCGGAACGGCCTTCTTGCCCGCCATCGATGCGGTGTTGACGATCGAGCCCGACCGCCTCGCCATCATCCCCGGCAGCACGGCCTGGGTGCAGGCGAAGACGCCCTTCGCGTTGACGTCCATGTTGAAATCCCAGTCCCGTTCGGTCAGTTCCCAGAGCGGCCGCATCGTCGAGACTCCGGCGTTGTTCGCGAGGACCGCGATCGGCCCGACCTCCTCTTCGACCCTGCGTATGACCGCATCCGCCTCGGCCATCGACGTGACGTCGAGCCGGAACGACGACGCCCCCCCGATCCGCGCGGCGACCGCGCCTGCGGCGTCTTCGTCCACGTCGGTGACCACGACCCGAGCCCCGGCGTCGGCCAGGGCCTGCGCGATCGCGCTGCCGATCCCCGCGCCCGCGCCGGTCACGACCGCCACGCTGCCCGCCAACACTC
>JBPCRG010000154.1:0-10849 GCA_050997095.1 Thermomicrobiales bacterium
ATTTTCAACCCCGCGCGGAAGGCCGAATGCGCCCGCACGAAGAGTCCGGCCCCCTTTTGCAAACACGGCCTAATCCCCCGCGCTCCCCAACAGCGGACGACTCCCCGCGATCGGCGCGACCGCTGAAGCGCGCCGCGGCTCCGCGCGCAGGCGGATCAGGCGCAGCGAGTTCAGCGTGACCAGCAGCGACATCCCCATGTCGGCGAGCACCGCCAGCCAGAGGTTCGTGACCCCGGCGAAGGTCAGGATCAGGAACACCCCCTTCACCGCGATCGCCGCGCCGATGTTGCCCCGGATCGTCGCCATCGTCCGCCGCGCGAGCCGGACCGCGACCGGCAGCTGGGCCAGATCGTCGCCCATCAGCACGACGTCGGCCGCCTCGATCGCGACATCCGTGCCGCCCGCGCCCATCGCGATCCCGACCGCCGCGGTCGCCAGCGCGGGCGCGTCGTTGACCCCGTCGCCGATCATCGCGGTCGGCGACCCCCGCTGCACGTCGGTGATGGCGCGCATCTTCTCCTCGGGCAGCAGCTCCGCCGCGATCTCCGCGACGCCGACCTCCCGGCCGATACGCTCGGCGACCGCCCGGTTGTCGCCGGTCAGCATCACCGTGCGCAGCCCGAGGGCGTGCAGCGCCGCGACGGCGTCCCGGCTCGACGGCCGGAGCGGATCGGCGAGCGCGATGATCCCGTCGATCCCCTCCGGCGTGCCGACCAGCACCGCCGTCCGCCCCTCCCGCTCCAAACCGGCGAGCGTCTCCTCGATCAGCTTCGAGCGGACCGGAAAGAGCCTCCGGCTGCCGACGAGCACCGTCGCTTCGTCCAGAACCGCCTGCACGCCCTGCCCTGGCAGGTTCAGCTCGTCGGTGACCGGGGCGGCGGCGAGCCCGCGCTCCCCCGCCGCCCGCGCGATCCCCCGCGCCAGCGGGTGGGTCGACCGAGCCTCGACCGCCGCGGCCCGGCTCAGCACCTCCGCCTCGGTCAAAGCCCCGAACGGGATCACGTGGGAGACGGACGGACGCCCGGCCGTGAGCGTGCCGGTGTTGTCGAACGCGACCGCGCGGACCCCCGCCAGCGCCTCGATCGCGGCTCCCCCCTTGAAGAGCACCCCGCGCCGCGAGGCCGACCCGATCGCGGCGACGAGGGCGACCGGGGTCGAGATCACCAGCGCGCAGGGGCACGCGACGACCAGCAGCACCAGCGCCTTGAAGATCCAGAGCCGGTAGTCGCCGACCAAGAGCGGGACCGCGGTGGCGAGGAGCAGCGCGCCGCCGACGACGATCGGGGTGTAGACCGCGGCGAAGCGGTCCACGAACGCCTGGGCCGGCGCCCGCGACGCCTGCGCCTCCTCGACCAGATGGATGATCCGGGCCAGCGTGGTGTCGCCGGCCGCCTCCGTCGCGCGCACCTCGATCACGCCGTCGCCGTTGATGCGGCCGGCGAAGACGGCCGACTCCGGCGCGACCTCGACCGGAACCGACTCGCCGGTGATCGACGACTGGTCGATGGCCGAGACGCCGCGCGCAACCACGCCGTCCACCGGCACGCGGTCGCCGGCGCGCACGAGCACCGTCTCGCCGATCCCGACCTCGGCCACCGGCACGACCACCTCGCGGCCGTCGCGCACGACCAGCGCCTCCGCCGGGGCGAGGGCAACGAGCGCCTTGATCGCCTGACGGGTGCGGTCGACCGTCAGATTCTGGAGCGTCAGCCCGATCGCGAAGAGGATCAGGACCGAGGAGCCCTCGTCCCACCGCCCGATCCCGACCGCGCCGACCGCGGCGACCGTCATCAGCAGGTTCATGTCCGCCCGGCGTGCGCGCAGGGCGTACCAGCCTGCCCGCGCGATCGGATGGCCGGCGCCAAGCATCGCGAGCAGGAACGGAGCCGCGCTCGCGACCCGCGGGGCGCCCGCGCGCTCGACGGCGAATCCGGCCAGCCAAAGCATCGCCGCCACCCCCGTCTCGAGCACCCGCCGCGCCTGCCACCAGGGGAGCGGCGACGGGGGGGCCGCTCCGTGCGGCGTGGCGACCGTGGCGGCGTACCCGGCCTGGGCGACGGCGGCGAGCACGGCGTCCCGGGCGATCGTGCCGTCGGCCGGCGTCACCGACAACCGTCCGGAGGCGAAGTTGACCGACGCCGAGGCCACCTCCGGCAGACGGCGCAGACCGGCTTCGATCGTCTTGGCGCAGTCGCCGCAGTCCATGCCGGCCACGTCGAACGTCCAGATCGCCGGCATCGGCGGGGGCGCGACCCCGTAGCCGAGCGCCTTGATCCGCTCCTCGATCGCGGGTCGGCCGATCCGTTCCGGCGCGTAGGCGACCTCGGCCGTGCCGCGGACGAAGTTGACCGTCGCCGAACGCACGCCGGGCAGGGCTCCGAGCGACGCCTCGATGGTTTTGGCGCAGTCGCCGCAGTCCATCCCGGAGACGTCTATCCGGCAGCCGACGTCCGCCCCGGTCCCGATCGTGGCGGTCTCGCTCATGTCGGCTCCTCAGTCTGGTGCGCACGGTCGGCGCGATGGGCGACGTGGTCGAGCGCCTGCCCGTAGAGCGCGGCGACGTGGTCGTCGTCGAGCGCGTAGTAGACGAGCCGCCCATCCCGCCGCGATCGCGCCAAGCCCAGCGACCGCAGCAGCCGCAGCTGGTGGGAGACGGCGGACTCGCTCTGCCCGACCGTCGCGGCGAGGTCGCAGACGCACAGCTCCCGCCCGGCGAGCGCGGCCAGGATCTTCAGCCGGGTCGGGTCGCCCAGCGCCGCGAAGACCTCCGCCAGCCCCGCCAGCGTCGCCCCCGCCGGCAGCGCCAGCCGCGCCTCCCGGACCGCGTCCATATGGATCACGCGGTCGTCGCAGAGCACGTCCGCCGCCCCGCCCAATTGATCGATCTTCCGCGGTCGAGCCACGTGCACCCTGCCTCTCCGAGATGGCGTCACAGGCGTGAATAACTATTCAACTATCACCGCAATGATACCCGCCGCATCTCGTGAACTCAACACCGTCGCCTGCCCTCCGCGTTTCCCCGATGCGCCGTCCATGTCGCGGCGGCGACCTCTTGAGTCACGCCGGCTCGCCCGGTCTCCATGCCGGGACTGCCCTTGTCGCCCCCGATGCGACCTGCACCTTATCAAGCACTCGCCGCCCACCGCCTACTCTCGACTCAAAGCTCAAAGCTCAAAGCCCCACGCCCCACCTCCTCCAGCACCGCCATCGCCGGGCGAATCGCGCGGGCGGAGATCGCGGGCTCGCGATGCTCGCGGATGGCGGCGAAGAACTCCGCGTTCTGGCGGGGCAGCGCGTCGGTCAGGGGGTCGGGGCCGGTCGCGGGGACCAGCACCCCGGCGGGCGAGCGCAGCTCGTTGGCGATGAACTGGATCGACGTCGCCTCGCCGATCATCAGGTAGTCGTGCTGGGGCAGCATCGCGTGGTACGAGAGCGCGACGGTCGCGATCTGCCCGGCCGGGGTGCGGATCACCACGCCGATGTCCATCGGGATCCCGGTGACCCGGTCCGGCGGCGCGATCTGCGACGCGACCATCAGACCGTCGGCGCTTTCGACGCCCAGCAGCCACAGCGTCGCGTCGATCGCGTGGCCGCCGTGGTGCCAGAGCAGGTTGTCGGTCCAGGAGCGGGTCCGCCCCTTCCAGTTGACGCGGTCGCGCCGGTTGAAGAGGTAGCGCGATACGATCGCGTGGACCGCGATCTCCCCGTCCGCGATCATCCGGCGCGCCTCCCGCAGCGGCGCGAAGCAGCGCTGGGTGTGGCAGACCACCAGGCGGCGGTCCGCCGCGTCCGCCAGCGCGAGCAGGGCGTCGGCCTCGGCGAGCGAGGTCGCGAGCGGGATCTCGCAGAGCGTGTGCTTGCCCGCGCGCAACGCCTGTGCGGTGTGGGCGGCGTGCAGGTCGGTCGGCGTGGTCACGATCACCGCGTCGATCGCCGGGTCGCCGAGGATCGCGGCGAGGTCGATCGAGGCCCGCGCCGCCCCGAACCGGTGCGCGAACGCCTCGGTCGCGGCCGGTTCGCGCCCGGCGACGGCGGCCAGCCGCAGATCGCGGTCCCCGGCCGCGGCGAGGGCAAGGATCGCGGCCGCGTGATCCTCCGCGATCGACCCGGTTCCGATGATCGCGACGTTCATCGCGCCCCTTTCCCCAACAGCTCCAGGGTGGGCGCGAACGCCTCGATCCCGGCGACGGTGTTCGGCTCCAGCCAGACCTGCACCTCGGCGAGCCCCGCCCGCGCATAGGCGTCGAGAGCGGCCGCAAGCTCGGCCGGGGAGCCCGTCAGCGGCGCGACCGACATCGCGGACGGCGCGTGCGGGCCGACCGCGATCTTGACCGCGGCCGCGCGCTCGATCTCCGCCGGATCGCGCCCGACCTCCGCGCAGGCGGCGTCGAGCGCGGCCAGCAGCGGCGCGAGCTGCCGCACGTCGTTCCCGATCGGGCTGAACCAGACGTTCCAGCGGTCGGCGAAGCGCGCGGTCAGCCGCATCATCCGCGGACCGGTGGTGCCGATCAGGATCGGCGGCCCCTCGGGCCGCGGACCGCGCGGCCGCAGCTCGCAATCCCGCGCCTGGGAATACGCGCCCCCAAAATCGACCCGCCCCTCCCGGAGGAGGCCGTGGACGATCGTCAGCGCCTCCTCGAAGCGGTCGACGCGATGGTCGAACGGATAGCCGAAGGCGCGGTACTCCGGTTCGTTCCACCCCGCGCCGAGGCCGAGGATCAGCCGCCCGCCGCTGATCTCGTCCAGCGTCGCCGCCATCTTCGCCAGAAGCGCCGGGTTGCGGAACGCGGCGCAGAGCACCAGCGCGCCGATCTCGACCCGCTCCGTGACCGCCGCCAGCGCCGACATCAGCGACCAGCACTCCCACATCCCGCGGTCCCCGCCGCCGTCCGGGTCCGACCGGTGCAGCAGATGGTCCGTCACCCAGACCGAGTCCGCCCCGACCCGCTCCGCCGCCAGCGCCATCCCCCGCAGATCCGCCCACCGCGCCGTTTCCCCGTCCATCTGCCCCTCCGTCTCCGGGAGCAGGAGCCCGACTTTCATGCGTGCCTCGCTTCACTGACTTGGGTCTGGAACGCCGCGCCGAGTGTAGCGCGATTCTAGGCACATTCGATTGCGGAGTCGGCTGGGATAGACTGCTGGTCTATTCGCGGATGTACCGCACGTGTGGTTTGGGAAGATTCCAACGAAAACGGGAAAGAGGCGATCCGAGGTCGCGCATCTTGATCGGCCCTAAAATCGCCACCGAATTCGACGTGTTTCACAAAGGGGATCGTAAAGTGCTTCTAATTCCTTAAATGGTTCAGGCTGGCTACCCGCGTCTCCTCGGAAGAGCCCCCAGGGCTCTTGTCGCCAGCCTTTGCCGAACCGCTTCCATTGTATGCCCAAGGCACGCTCCGTCGACGTGTCCCAACATGATCAAGAGCGCCTATCAAAACCGTCGTTGGAGGCGGTTCCGGCAGATGAGGGAGCAGCCGAGGTGAAGGAACGCCCTGTGGATGTCGGCGCGGCGCTCTTGGCCCGCTCACCTCCGCTTGGCCTTTCGCGGCAAGGGTTTTGCCCTCCCGATCGAAGCATGCATAGCGTGAGTCGATTGCGATGATTTCGGCGTAGACTGAACGGGAGTCCAATGGCGGCGCTTCTGCGTTGTATCGACTCGCTGGGGCGGGCGATCGTCCTTGAGGACTTCACATGGAACAACCACATTCTGCCCAGGCATGCGGAGATGGCTGATCAGATTGGCGTGATTGAGCAGACATTGACTCAACCCGACGCCATTCACCACGATGCAAGGAACGCGAAGCGCGAAAGCTTCTATCGCAAGGCGCTGTTGCCCTCGCCGTACCAGAACGATTACGTGAAGGTGAGCGTCGAATTCAGACGATCGGCTGCGGGCAGAGTCACGGGCAGGGTCTTGTCGGCGTACGCCATATCTCGGGTGAAACGGACGGAGGTGAAGAAGTGGCCGGAATGACGGAGACTCCGGAACAACCGCACATCCCGGGGCTTCCCCCGACACAAGCCGGACGCCCGCCATTCCCGCGGTTTGATCTGGAAGCGCTTGAATTTGACTATGACGACGACAGCGACACGCTGACGCTCACGCTCTCGCAGGGTCGCCCGGCGGTGAGCATACCGTTGGACGACGACGATCGGATGCTGCTTCGCTTCGATCGCGCCGCTAATGAGATCGTCGGCTTCATGATCGAGGATTTCATCGGGTCGTTTGTGTTGGATCACCCTGAACTGCTGGAGATCGCGGAGTTCGTCGGGGCGGAGCCGACGAAGATCGCGCGGGCGCGCGGGCAACTCTCCCCTGAGCGGAAAAAATCTGCGGCTGCACGACTGCTGGAACCGCTGTTCAACGCGCAGCCCCGTCTGAGCGTCCCGTAGACCACACGCCGGATCGGATCCCCATTCTGCCCCTGGCCACCACTGCCGGGACGAGGCGCTCGACACGGAAGGAGTCTGGGAAGGCGCCCTCCTACCGGTCGGTGACGACAGCGTCGCCTTGGGCGCCAGGCGCGAGTGCTCGGTGGTTTCCTGTGCGGCGAATCATGTTCATCGTTGCCGCATGCCCCCGGTGAACAGGTGCGCAACAGGCGTAGGGGTGCCGATTGCTGCGCCCGTTCCGTCGACGAAGCGTCGGCATCGGAGAAGGCGCAGCAAGCAGCGCCCCTACAGAAATCGTCCCCGAACCCCTCACAGCGTGACCTTGACCCCCTCCGCGTCCACCGTGACCGGGTAGGTGCGGACCCGCAGTTTCGGCGAGGCGAGCGATCGGCCGGTCGCGATGTCGAACTCGATGCCGTGCCAGGGGCAGGTGACGATCTCGCCCTCGCGCACCCACTCGAATTCCCAGCCGGTCTCCGCGCTGCTCGCCGTCGTCCCGCCCGTCGTGCCCCGGCAGAGGGGGCCGAACTGGTGCGGGCAGAGGTTCGGCAGGGCGTGCAGCACGCCGCCGACGTTGAAGATCCCGATCTCGACGTTCCGGATCTTGACCACGCGATGGGTGCCCGGCGGAAAGTCCGCGGCCGGACCGATCAGATGCTCGGCCATGGCTCAGACCCCTTCGCCCAAAAGCGCCCCGGCGGCGACCGGCGCCGTGATCCGCGGGAAGGCCGCGAGCGCGTTCTCGCCCATGATCCTCCGCTTCAGGTCCTGCGGCATCGGCAGCTTGAGCAGCGCCTTCGGATGGTCGAAGTCGTGGTGCGGCCAGTCGGAGGCGAAGATGATCCGGTCCTCGCCGATCTGGCGGATCGTCTCGACCAGCTGGGTCGGGTCGTCCGGCTCCTCGATCGGCTGCGTCGCGAACCACATCCGCTCCCGCATGTACTCGCTCGGGCGCCGGTCGAGGAAGGGCACCGTCCTCCGGTACTCGTTGTAGTACTTGTCCATCCGCCACATCATGTACGGCACCCAGGCGATCCCCGCCTCCGTGAAGACGACCTTCAGGCCCGGATAGCGGGCGGGCACGCAGGTGTGGATCAGGCTGGTCAGGTTCGCCATCATCGCGAACGAATGGGAGAGCACCTGCCGCGCGAAGTGGTTCTCGAACTGGTCGATCTGGCACGGGAACGCCGGGGAGACCAGCGTCACGCTGTGCAGGCAGACCGGCAGGTCCGCCTCCTGCGCCGCCGCGAAGATCGGGTCGTACTTGCGGTTGCCCCAGAGCGGATTGACCCCGGCCGTGGGCAGGTAGACCCCGACGATCTTCTTCTCCCTCGCGTACTTGGCGATCTCCTTGGCCGAGTCCTCCGGGTTCTGCGGGCAGGCGAGCAGCACCCCGTACAGCCCCTCCTCGCTGCCGCACCACTCGTCGAGCAGCCACCGGTTGTAGGCGTGCGAGAGCGCGGTCGCGTAGTCGACCTGCTGGATCGGCGCGAAGAGCAGCATGTGGTCGGGGAAGAGGATGCCGACGTCGATCCCGAGGTCGGTCAGCTCGCGCCGCATCGTCGCCGCGTCGTCGACCGAGCGGGACGGGTGGCCCCCCGGGATCGGGGGGTCGAGCCGGAAGTTGGGCGAGAATCCCGGCACCTGCAGATAGGGGTAGGACGCGCCGTGAAGCTCCTCCAGCGAGAGCCGCCACGGCATCTCGCAATGGGGGGCCAGCGCTCCCGGCGTATCGTTGACGTGGATATCCGCATCGACGACGAACATGGTTTCCTCCAGCGTGCCCGACCCGTGCGGTGCGCCACGATTCCGACGGATCTCCCGCCGCCGCCTCGCCGCGGACATCGGTCAAGTGTCGTACCGCGGGTCGAAAAAGACCGCGTCCCGCCACGCCGGGCATTGTCGAAGATCAGCTCCTCCCGCGCCACGCCGCGCTACGCCCCGCCATGGGAGCCGGCGCCCGACGCGCTTGACGGTGTCGCGGCTCCCCCGCTAGACTCAATTCCGAGTCACGGAGTCGGAATTGTCATCTCAGGCATAGCTGCGGGGAGAAACAATCGATGGCCATCGACATGCGATCGGGACGGCTCGGGCGCCGCAGGTTTCTGCGCCAGGCGGGCGCGGCCGCGGGCGGATTCGCCGCGCTGGCGGGCGGCCTGGCGGCGCGGGGCGTCGCCGCCCAGTCGGGCGGGACTCCCCGATCCGGAGGTACCGTCACGCTCTACAACGGGCAGCACGAGTCGACCACGCAGGCGATGGTCGCGGCGTTCATAAAGGAGACCGGGATCAAGGTCGAGATCCGCTCGGGCGAGGATCCCGAGATCGCGGCCCAGCTCCTGGCGGAGGGCGACGGGTCGCCGGCGGACGTCGTCTTCACCGAGAACTCGCCGCCCTTGATGCTGCTCTCGGGCAAGGGGATGATCGCGCCGCTCGACGCCGCGACCCTCGCCGCCGTGCCGGCCGTCCACAACTCGCCCAAAGGCGAGTGGGTGGGCGTGGCCGCCCGCACGAACGTGCTGCTTTACGCCCCCGCGCTCCTGCCGGAGTCGGCGCTGCCGCTGTCGCTGCTCGACCTCGCCAAGCCGGAATGGAAGGGCAAAATCGCGATCGCGCCGGCCGAGGGCGATTTCCTGCCGGTGGTCTCCACCGTGCTCAAGATCAACGGCGAGGACGCGGCCAAGAGCTGGGCCGGGGGGCTCGCGCGCAACGCCAAGGTCTACCAGGGCAACGAGGCGATCCTGAAGGCGGTCGAGGGAGGCGAGGTCGTCGCCGGCGCGGTCAACCATTACTACTGGTTCCGGATGGCGGCGGAGATCGGCGCCGACAAGATGACGAGCAGACTCCACTACTTCCGCGGCGGCGATCCCGGCGCCGTCGTCAACGTCTCCGGCGCCGCCGTGCTCGCGTCCTCGAAGCAGCCGGAATTGGCGCAGCGTCTCGTCGCCTTTCTCGTGGGCGCCTCGGGGCAGCGGGCGCTGGTCGAGAGCAGGGATTTCGAGTACCCCCTCGGCGCCGGGGCGCAGGCGTCGCCGGAGCTCAAGCCCTTCGCCGAGCTGGAGCCGCCGACGATCGGGTTCGCCGATCTCGGCGACGGCGTCGCCGCCGTGCAGCTGCTCCAAGACGCCGGTCTGCTGTAGACGGCGATGACGGGCATGTCGATCGCCCGGCGTCCGCGGCGAGGCTGGCGGCCGCGGGCCGGGGCGGCGGTGGCGCTGCCGGCGGTTTTGGTGGCGATGCTGGTGCTGACGCCGGTCGCCTTCGTGCTCTGGCAGGCGGCCGCGATCGGGTGGCACGAGGCCGTGCGGCTGCTGATCCGGCCGCGGGTGGGCACGCTCCTGAGCAACACCCTGCGCCTGATGGCCGTGGTCACGGTCGCCTGCGGGGCGCTCGGGTTGGGCGTGGCCTGGGTCGTCGAGCGGACCGACCTGCCCGGCCGCCGCGTCTGGGCCGTCCTGGCGGCGTTGCCGATCACGATCCCGGCCTTCGTCGCCGGCTACAGCTGGGTCTCGCTGACCCCCGCCGTCGAGGGGTTCGCGGGCGTCGCGCTGATCATCTCCCTCTCCTATTACCCGCTGGTCTACCTGCCCGTCGCGGCCGTCCTGCGGGGGATGGACCCCTCGCTTGAGGAGGCCTCCCGCTCGCTCGGCCGGGGAGCGTGGAGCACCTTCCTCTCGGTCACGCTGCCGCAGACGCGCCCGGCGCTCTTCGGGGGCTGCCTGCTGGTCGCGCTGCATCTGCTCGGCGAATTCGGGATGTTCGCGATGCTGCGCTTCCCGACCTTCACGACGGCGATCTACGACCAATACCGCCTGACCTTCAACGGTCCGGCGGCGTCGATGCTGGCCAGCGTGCTGGTCCTGCTCTGCCTGCTCCTGCTGATCGTCGAGCGGCGGGTCCGCGGCGGGGCGCGGTACGCGCGGCTGGGGGCCGGCGCCGCCCGCGCCCCGCGCCGGTTCCGTCTGGGCCGCGCCACCCCGGCCGCGCTGGCCGCGTTCACGCTGCTGATCGGGTTGGCCCTCGGCGTTCCCCTCGCCTCGCTCGGCTACTGGCTCGCGATCGGCGACTCCGCGGCGTTCCCGCTTCACGGGCTGCTGGCGACGGCGGGGGCGTCCCTGCGGCTGGGGCTCGGGGCGGCGGGGCTGACCACGCTCTTCGCGATTCCGGTCTCGCTGCTGGCGACCCGCCACCGCGGTCGGCTCGCCTCGGCCGTCGAGCGTGGCTCCTACCTGTCGATGGCGCTTCCCGGGCTCGTCGTCGCCCTGGCCCTGGCGGTGGTCGCGGTCCGGTTCGTGCGGCCGCTCGACCAGACCACCTCGCTGCTGTTCCTCGCCTACGCGATCCTCTTCCTGCCCTTCGCCGTCGTTGCGGTCCGGGCCGCGATCGCGCAGGTTCCCCAGTCGCTCGAGGAGGCGGCCCGCTCGCTCGGCTGCGGGCAGGCCGTGGCCCTGGTCCGGGT
>JBPCRG010000156.1:0-2658 GCA_050997095.1 Thermomicrobiales bacterium
ATCGTCGGGTCATCCTTGCCGGGCACCGCCGTCACCGCGGGAAGTGGTCTGTCCATGGGTCAACCGTATCATGTCGGGTTACTTTCTGGATAGCCTCTTAGAGCGCCTTTCAAAACCGTTCCTGCTGCTGGAGGCGGGTGGCGCAGATGAGGGCGCAGGCGAGGGTGAGGAAGGCTTGGTGGATGTCGTCGCGGCGCTCGTAGCGAATGGTCAGCCGACGGTAGCGAGCGAGCCAGGCGAGGGTGCGTTCGACCACCCAGCGATGGCGACCCAGGCGGTCGTCGCGCTCGATTCCCTTGCGCGCGATCCGGATCCGGATGTGGCGCCGGGACAGGGCACGCCGACACCGGGGAATGTCGTACGCCTTGTCGGCATGCGGCTTCTCCGGCCGCGTGCGGCGCCAGCCGGAGGGTCGCGCGATCGGGGGAATCGCGTCGGTCGACGTCCCGAAAAGCACCGAGTCGTGCCGGTTGGCCCCGGTCGGGCGCGTCGCCAAGGGGAGGCCGGCGCGGTCCGTGACGAGGTGGCGTTTCGTGCCTGGCTTGCCGCGATCGGTCGGGTTCGGCCCAGTCGCGGAACCCCCTTTTTTGCCGGGATGCCGGCGCTGTCGAGCGCCGCCCGGCTCCGGTCGATCCGGTCGGCCGCGCCCAGCCGGTCGAGCAGGGCCCGATGCAACCGGTCCCGGACCCCGGCCGCCTGCCAGTCACGCAAGCGCCGCCAGCAAGTGACTCCACTGCCGCAGCCCATCTATTGGGGCGGCATCTCCCAGGGGATGCCGCTGCGCGACACGAAGATGATCCAGGTCAGACAGGCCCGGTCCGCGATCCGGGGTCGGCCGCCCTTCGGTTTCGGCGATTCGACCGGCAACAGCGGCTCAATCGCGGTCCAAAGGACATCGGGCACCAAGGGTTTGGCCATGCGGCGTCTCCTCCACACGTCGCCTCTCCCGCATATCCCATGCCCCGGTTTTGAAAGGCGCTCTAAGTCGGTTGAAACCGACTAGCGCCGACCGTCGTGGATCGAGCCCACGAGTCAATTGTCACGTTGCGGATATGCCCCGTTCCCCGACGCCTGACCCCCGACCCCCCGTCACCTACGTCCTCACCTTCGCAGCCCCGTCATCCACCCGCGTCTTCTTCATCCAGATCCCGTTGCGGCCGCGGCCGTAATACTCGCGGCTGATCCCGACCGCCGCGTAGCCCTGCCCCCGGTAGAGCTCCTGCGCGACCCCGTTGCTCTCCTCGACCATCAGGACGAGGTTCCCGACCGGCAGCCTCGCCTCCAACGCGGCCATCAACTGCCCGCCGATGCCCTGCCGCCGGGCCGCCGGATCGACGCAGATGTTGATCACCCGCGACTGCACGCCAATCCGGTCGCCGATCGCGCAGCCCAGAATCCCGCCCTGGCCACGGCCGTCCCGCGCGACCAGGAACTGGACATTGGGAAGCAGCCACAGGACGGCGAGCGTCGTCAGCCCGTACGCCAGCGGCGGCCGGAACGCGCGGCGCTGCAGCCCGGCGACCGCGCGCAGATCGCGCCACGTCGCGCCCGCGATCGTCGCACCGGCGGCGGAGCCGATCCCCGGCCGAGGCTCGGCATTGGGGACGAAGATGTCGCGGTTGTACGTCGTCACGAGCGGAACCCGGTCGCCGCGGATCTCCGCGTGCGCGGCCCCTGCGGGCGGATCATCGGCGTCACTTATCGCCCCGCATCCGGGCGCCGCGCCGATCCCTGCTCCGGCGTCTCCGGCTCGATCGCGAAGTTGATCGGCCGTCCCGCGTAGCGGCACTCCAGGTGGATCTGGCGATGCTCCGGACCGCGCCAGCGGCAACACGCGCAGCTCGCGGCGAAGAAGTGGTCGAAGAGCCGCGGGTCCATCGTGGTCAACGCCTTTCCCATCGCGAGGCGTTTGTACTCCTCCAGCACCAGCGGCTCAAGCTCCGCGGGCAGGAACGACGGGTGGCGGATGCGGTGCTCCGAGCCGGACTCGGCGTCGCGGAAGACCAGCACCCGCTCCACGCCGCGGGGATCGCTCCTGTCCTCCTCGTCGGCGACGAGGCTCAAGGCACCCCAATCCTCCCCCGACCGTGCCGAGAGGTATTGCAGCAGCCGGGCCTTGTCGACGGTGCGCCCCGCCAGCAGCTCGAGCAGCGGCATCACACGACGGACCACATCCTGCGTCGCTTTGTAGACCATGGGCGAAGACGCCTTTCCGGCCCGGAAGCCGTCGCGACGAATCAGCGTCGAAGCGCAGGGGAGAAAGGCGCGGCCGTCCCTTCCAACCGTTGAACCGAGTGCACGCAGGAATCGTACCGTGGCGGACCCGGGTGGTGCAGGAGTGCGATGAGATCCTTCGTGTCTTGCATGTCTTCGAACGGGAACGGCCCCCTATCCCCCGACCCGCACCCAGAGGGTACCCGCCCCGAGTTCGGGGGCAAGGGGGAGGCAGGCATCGCGGACGCCGTTGGTCGGAGCACTCGGGACGAGTGCGGAGGAGGCGCGCCCCGCATTGTCATTCTGACGAAGGAAGAATCTCGTCGTCTTCCGCTCAGCAATCCCGTCGAGAGTGGATAGAGCGCTGTATGCATCATTAATCGGCGTCAATGCGGATGGCCCAACACCCCACCGTCATTCCGAGCGGAGCCCGCAGGCGGAGTC
>JBPCRG010000098.1:0-8881 GCA_050997095.1 Thermomicrobiales bacterium
GCCTCGGCCAGCTCGACGATGTGGGTGAGGAAGCCGTCGAACGTCGCCTCTTGGAAATGGAAGTGGAAGCGGCCGATCTCGTAGGCGGTCTGCTGTCCGGGTTCGAAGATCTCGCCGACGAACGCGATCTCCCTCAGCCGGAGCAGGCGGACGTCGTCGTCGCCGAGCGACAGCACGAAGTCCGCCAGTTGCTCGAGACCCGCCGCCGAGCGCAGGTTGCGGGCGTCGTGCAGATCGTCGTTGTACCGCCCCCGCCGCCAGACCGCCACCGTCCGCAGCTGGTCGGCGACCGCGCGCCGCGTCTCTGGTTCCAACGCCACATCCTCCGGCAAACGGCGGCACGACAACGCGATGATAGCCGCGTCCGGCGGACGGCGGCGAGCCCGTGGTCGAAGACCGTTGGCGGCTGGCCGGCCTTGACCGGAATCGTGCCGCCCCTCGGGCTCACGAGTCGCGATCCGTTGGCCGGATCCATCGCCGATGTGCTTCTTTGCACGAAAACGCTTCGACGTCTTGAGCGGTCTGCGCAAGATCAATCGGCATCCTTTTCGACGGCGACTTGGCGCCCCCGTACCCGTCATTCCGAGCGGAGCCCTCTGGCGGAGTCGAGGAATGACGGGATGGGGCGAAGAGGCAGGGACCCGCCGGGCTGATCAGAATCCCGTTGACGCCACTATACACTGAGTGTATAGTGAGGATATGAACCTTTCCTTGACGCTCCATTAGTGCGAATCCGGCCACAGATGCAGATTCGTGAACGATGCTGGCCCGCTCGTCGACGCGGCGAGGGCGGATGCGCAGCGTTGCGCGCCAATTGGACCGGGTGCGATGTCGGGAGCGGGGGACGGGGATCGCGCCTGTAGCGGTCCGTCGACTTCTGCGGTGCCGCATTGGCACGATAATGGCATTGTACGTACACGCATCGCTCCGCAGTCCGGACGTTCGCAGAAGGAGTGGAAATGGATGGATCAGGAGTCTTGACGGTAGATCGCATGTTCTGATAGAATCTGTACGTACACACAAGGAGGGACGGCAACGAACTTCCGGTTGTGTCCGAATGACAAGGACGGGGCTGCCCGACGGCCCCACTCACGAAGGGGAAACCCCATGCAGCTGATGAAATTCGACCGCCGCGCCAAACAGGTTCTGAACCCCGCACTCCGGATCGAACGCGATGGGACCGCACTCCGGATCGTCGACAGCGCCCCGGCCGCGATCACCACCTTGCCGAGCCAATGGTCGCCCTCGCTCGTCCGTCCCGCTCAGGACGCGGACCACAGCTGCGCGGTCAGCGCCAAAGTGGAGATCCGCGCGAAGCGGTTCGAGGGCGGAAGCGTCTCGGACGACCGCTACACCGCGTCGGTCGACGCCCCGGACTCCAGCGTCGCCTCGCTCGTCGCCGCGCTGGCGGCGGCCTGCGGAGCGGTCGGGGACTTCCAACGCTCCTCCACCGATGCCGACGGCCGGATGATCCTCCAGATCAGCGTCACCGTCTGACCGCCTTTCCCCGCCGGCTCACGAGGGGGCCGGCGCGCCGAACCTGTCGAGCGAGAAGAGCCGGATGTCGTGTCGCGTCTCGCCCTCCGTCGCCAGGTCGGCGAGAATCTCGCCCATCACCGAGCAGAACTTAAAGCCGTGGCCCGAGCACGGCGACGCCACGATCACGGAGTCGGATCCCCGCAGGGTGTCGACGATGAAGTGCTCGTCCGGCGTGTTCGTGAAGATGCAGGACCGCATCGACATCACCGGTCCGTTTCCGACCGGAAAGTACGCGGCGATGAAGTCGCGCAGGATCGCCTCGTCCGCATCGTTCGGCTCGCGGTCCCACTCCTCGGGGTCGATCTGCTCGTTCAAGTGATGGTACCTGCCCACCTTGAACCCGGGGATGCCGTAGACCGGGAACCCGTAGTAGCGCCCCTCGGGCACCGTCAGATTGAAGACCGGGAAATGGTCGGGCGTGAACATGGGGGGAGCGGTCGGCTGGAACCAGCCGAGGACCTGCCGTTCGGGTCGGGCCACGCCCGCCAGCGCGGGAACGAGATCCCCCATCCATGCCCCGGCGCTGATCACCAGCCGCTCCGCTTCGTAGACCGCCTTCGTCGTCTCGACCCGCACTCCGGCCGCGATGGTCTGCCACGCGAGCACCCGCTCCCGCGCGCGGATCTCCGCGCTGTGCGCCATCGCCAGCAGCGCGTGCGCGACGATCGCCCGCTCCGAGAGCAGAAAGCCGCCCTCGGGCTGCCAGAGGGCCAAATAGTCGGCGGGCAAGCGATAGCCGGGGAATCGCGCCGTGAGCGCCCCGCTCGTCAGCACCTCGTGGTCGAGGTCGTGGACCCGGCACGATTCGAGCGAGCCGAGAAAGACCTCGCCGTCGGCCGCGGAGGCGTCGATCGACCCGGTGACGTGGAGCAGGCGCTCGCCGAAGCCGCTCTCCAGCTCCCGCCAGAGTTCGTAGGCGCGCAGGAGCAGCGGCACGTAGCCGGAATCCTCGTAATAGGCGAGACGGATGATCCGGCTGACGCCGTGCGACGACCCCATCGCGTGCGGGATGTCGAACCGCTCGAGGCCGAGCACGTGCTTGCCGCGCATGGCGAGATGCGCGCAGGCGGCGGAGCCCATGCCGCCGACGCCCGCCACGATCACATCGAAGTGTTCCACCGCTTTGGCTCCCGCCATGCTTCCCCCCGCGATGCTCAGTCGATCATGCCGTGAGGACTTTGACGAGATTCTTCCTGCGTCAGAATGACAATCGGGACGCCACTCCCTCCTCGTCGTTTGGTCTGACTTGGAGCCTGACATGTGTCCGGTGCCTGGAGACCGACGAGATTCTTCGTTCCTCAGAATGACCGGATCGGCGCGCCTCCTCCGCCGTCGCCTCCCCTTTGCCCCCGAACTCGGGGCGGGTACCCTCTGGGTGCGGGCCGGGCGTTGGGGGTCCGTTCCCGTTCGATGACGACCCATGCCGCTGGACCCGCCATTCAAAATGACCAGGGGTGAGGAGGCATGCCCCGCATGTCATTCTGACGCAGGAAGAATCTCGTCGGTCTCGCCATGCCGGGCACATTCCCGTAGACAGACCGCTGCTGGATGGTTGAACGCCTCGGCGGTGTTCCGACACGGGCGATCGACGGGCGCTCGCCACATGGCCCTCCCGACACTCCTCGGACCGCGGTGACCATACCGTGGGCATCGCCCGCCGTCGGTCCCGCATGGCGAGGTGGCGCACGGCTTGCGATACCCTGGATTGTCTCCGGGCTGCACCGGATCCGCGACGCCATTCTCTCCGGGGGGAAACGCCAATGGGTTCAGCGGCCGCCGACCCGTCGCCGCTCTCGCTTCTGGACAGGGGCCAGCGGATCAAGGCTGGGGGGGCGATCCTGGCCAGCGTCGCCGCGGGCGTGCTGCACTACGCCGGGGCGAACGACGTGGTCGTCTTCATCGTCGCCGCAGCCGCGCTGGCCCTGCTGGCGACGGTCGTCGGACTCGGCACCGAGGCGCTGAGCGAGCGGATGAGCGCGGGGGCCACGGGGATCATGCAGTCGGCGCTCGGCAATCTGCCGGAACTCTTCGTCTCGATCTTCGCTTTGCGCGCCGGATTGGTGACCGTGGTGCAGGCGTCGATCGTCGGCTCGATCCTGGGCAACAGTCTGCTCGTGCTGGGGCTGGCGTTCTTCCTCGGCGGCTGGAAACACGGAGTGCAGAAATTCGGCGCGGAGGCTCCGCGGATGATCAGCACGCTCCTGATGCTGGCGGTCGCGGCGCTGATCATTCCCACGCTCGTCCACGAATTCCACACCCCGGGTGAACCGCACGCCGAAGCCCTGAGCGTCGCTTGCGCGGTCGTGCTGCTGCTCGTGTTCGTCGGCAGCCTGGTCGTCTCGCTGCGGAACGGCGGAGACTCCCCCGACCCCCCCGTGGAGCACCATGGCGGCACGCCGTGGCCGACCTCGCTGGCGATAGGACTGCTCCTCATCGGCGGAGTCGGCGCGGCGCTGGTTTCGGAATGGTTTGTTGCGGCACTGGAACCGGCGACAAAGACGTTGGGGATCTCCGAGGCGTTCACCGGACTGGTCGTCGTCGCGATCGCCGGCCACGCGGTCGAGAACGTGGTCGGCGTGCAGCTGGCGATGAAGAACAAGTCCGACTACGCGGTCAGCGTGATCCTGAACAGCTCGCTCCAGATCGCGCTGGCGGTCGCGCCGATCCTCGTGCTGCTCAGCTTCGTGGTCGGCGCCCCGCATCACCTGACGCTCGTCCTGCCGCCGTTGATGGTCGTCGCGCTCTTCCTGGCCGCGATCATCTCCGTGCTGGTGGTGGTCGACGGGGAGTCGACCTGGCTGGAGGGCGCCATCCTGATCGGGCTCTATGGCATCATCGCGGCGTCGTTTTGGTGGGGGTGACCCGGGGGCTGGGGGCTGGGGATTGGTGGTTGGGGGCGACGGGAGTTCGTCGTCCACATGAGTGAAAGGAACGGAAGGGCCATGGCGATTAAATTCGGGGTTTTCGTGCCGCAGGGCTGGCGCATGGACTTGGTGGAGATCGAGGATGCGGCCGCGAAGTATGAGGCGATGACCGAGGCGGCGCGCGTCGCCGACCGCACCGCGTTCGACTCGATCTGGGTCTACGACCATTTCCACACCGTGCCGACGCCGGAGATGGAGGCGACCTTCGAGTGCTGGACGATCAGCGCGACCCTCGCCCGCGACACGAAGCGGATCAACATCGGGCAGATGGTCGGCTGCAACGGGTACCGCAACCCCGCGCTCTACGCCAAGATCGCCTCGACCGTCGACGTCGCCAGTAACGGCCGGCTCTACGCCGGGCTCGGCGCGGGCTGGTACGAGGAGGAGTGGAAGGCCTACGGCTACCCCTGGTGGGAGACCAAGGAGCGGATGCAGCATTTCCGCGAGGCGGTCGAGATCGTGCACAAGATGTGGACGGAGGACGCGCCCGTCTATAGCGGCCGTCACTACTCGATCGACAAGCCGATCAACGAGCCGAAGGGCGTCCGCAAACCCCACCCGCCCCTGTGGCTCGGCGGCGGCGGCGAGAAGGTGACGCTGAAGCTTGTGGCGCAGTACGGCGACGCCTGCAACGTCGGCGGCGACATGGAGACGATCGCCCACAAGCTGGACGTGCTCAAAGGCCATTGCGAGGACGTCGGGCGCGACCCCTCCACGGTCATCAACTCGTCGACCATTGCGGTCCATCTGATCGAGGCCGGCGCCGACCCGGAGCAGGCGACCGCGAAGACCCGCGGCCCGATCCCGTTCGCCAAATACGCCGAGCAGAACCTGATCGGCACGATCGACGACGTCAAGAAGCGGGTCGAGGCGCTGCGCGGCGTCGGCATCGACTACGTGCTCTTCTACGTCGCCCGCGTCGCCTACGAGCCGGAGCTGATCACGCGGATGGCCGAGGAGGTGATACCGGAGTTTTCTTGAAATAAGCGATGAGACATGAGAGTTGAGGAGACCGGGCTGGTTGGATGGTGTGCGACTGCCCGGTCTCAGCCCCAGAAGGGCTTCGTCGGGGTGGACCGGGCGCCGTGTGGGCTCAATCCGGATGGGACGGGGCTATTCTGTCCCTGTGACCGCCACCGCGCTTCGTGTGCGAAGATCGCGGTCTGGCAGGCTGTCCGGAATTTCATGTGGGATGGAGAGACAGGCGATGAGCGCGCAACACGATCCCCTGGCGCGGGTGGCATTCGGCAGGTCGGGGCTGATGGTTCCGCCGATCGCGGTGGGGTGCGCACCGCTCGGCGACATGCCGGAGGCGTTCGCGTACTCGGTGAGCGAGGCCGACGCGATCGCGACGGTTGAGGCGTTCCTGGCCAGTCCGATCGACTACATCGACACTGCGGCCCACTACGGCGACGGCGAGAGCGAGCGGCGCATCGGTTTGGCCCTGAAGGAGATGGGCGGCTTGCCGAAGGACGCGATCCTCCAGACCAAGGCGGGTCGCCACGTGCCGACGAACGACTACAGCGGCGAGATGGTGAAGCGCCGGTTCGAGCGCAGCCTGTCGCTGCTCGGCGTCGACAAGGTCCACGTCTGCTACCTGCACGACGCCGAGTGGACCACCTTCGCCGCCGCGATGGCCCCGGGCGGGCCGGTCGAGGTGCTGAAGTCGTTTCAGGCGCAGGGGGTGATCGGCCTGCTCGGCGTCGCCTCCGGGCCGATCGACGTCGAGATGGAGTACGTGGAGTCGGGCGCGTTCGACTGCGTGATCACCCACAACCGGTACACCCTGCTGAACCGCTGCGCCTTGCCGGTGCATCAGGCGGCGGCGGCCCGCGGGATGGCGGTCGTGAACGCGGCGCCCTACGGCAGCGGGATGCTCGCCAAGGGCCCCGACGCCTATGCGCGGTACGCCTATCAGGCGGCGTCGCCGGAGATGATCGCGACGACGCGCGAGATCCAGCGCATCTGCGCGGCGCACGGGGTTCCGATGGCCGCGGCGGCGCTCCAGTTCTCGATGCGCGATCCGCTCGTCGACGTTACGATCGTCGGCATGAGCAAACCCGAGCGGATCCGGCAGACGGTCGGCCTCGCCCGCCACCCGATCCCGGCCGCGCTCTGGGACGAATTGGCCGCGCTGCCGACCTACGACGACGACCCCGAGGCGAACCGGTACGGGTAGAGGCGACCCTCCATGGAGATGTGCCGTCCGAGTCGTCCGTGGATTCCTCGCCGTTCTGGGAGAATGGGCTCTTGACCGAGCGGGTGCGATGGCGGGCGACGACCGGGGAGATTGGCGATGACTGAGCAGGCGGCGCGCAGGTTCGACACGGTGGTCCGCGGCGGCGAGGTCGTCGATCCCGGCTCGGGATTGGCGGGGAGGCTCGACGTCGGCATCCGCGACGGCAAGGTCGCCGCGGTCGAGGCGGACCTCGACGCAACAGGGGCGACCGTGGTCGACGCCTCGGGGGCCTACGTCACGCCGGGGCTGGTCGACCTGCACACCCACGTCTACTGGGGCGCGACCTATTGGGGGATCGAGCCCGATCCGGTCGCCGCCCGCTCGGGCGTCACGACGTGGCTCGATGTCGGCAGCGCCGGCGGCTACAGCTTCCCCGGGTTCCGCCGATACGTCGTCGAGCGCAGTCGGAGCAAGGTCTTCGCCCTGCTCAACCTCTCGTCGATCGGGCTGATCGGTCCGACCTGGGAGTTCGCCAACATCGACTATTGCGACGTCGGGCTGGCTGAGACCATCGTCAACCTCAACCGCGACATCATCGTCGGGATCAAGGCCCGGATCGACTCGTCCACGACCCGGGGCACCGGCATCCGGCCCCTTGAGCTGGCGCGGGAGCTGGCCGACCGCGTGAAGCTGCCGCTGATGGTGCACATCGGCGAAGGGCCGCCGGGCATCCTCGAGATCGCCGACCACCTGCGCCCCGGCGACATCCTCACCCACTGCTTCACGGGCCGGAACAACCGGATCATCGGGCCGGACAACCGGTTCCTGCCCTACATGCGCGAGCTGCACGACCGCGGGCTTGTGCTCGACATCGGGCACGGGAGCGGATCGTTCAGCTTCGACACGGCCGCCGCGATGATCGCCGACGGCGTGCCGCCCGACGCGATCAGCACCGACATCCACCAGCTCGCGATCCAGGGCCCGATGTTCGACATGCCGACCACGCTCTCGAAATTCCTGCTGCTCGGCATGAGCTTCGCCGACGTGATCGCGTGCGCGACGAGCAAGCCCGCCAAGGCGATGGGTCGGCCCGGCCTCGGCTCGCTCGCCCCGGGCAGCGCCGCGGACATCGCGCTCTTCACCATCGAGACGGGCGACTACACCTTCCAGGACATCTTCATGAACGTGCGCAAAGGCGGGCAGCTGATCGTCAACAAGCTGACGATGATCGACGGCGAGCCCCTGCCGCATGCGCCGGAATTGCCGCTCCAGCCCTGGGCGACCCTCCCCGAGTGGCAGCGGGGCAAGGTCATCCCCGTCCGCGCCGTCCGGTGAGGCCGCGGACCGGCGCACGCCTGCCTTGACAGTCGTCAGGCGTCCCGGTAGGGTTCGAGAAATTCCGGGCGCCTTAGACGGAGATCCTGCAACCAGTAAAACTTCTGCGGCGACGGCGGGAAACCCCCGCCGCGGCCGCATCATCGAGACGAGGGGGACCGACGTGGCTGAGCACGAGCGCACTGTGAACGACCTGATCGACGAGGCGACCGCGCGGCGGTACAACCGGCGCCAGGTGATCATGCGCGGCATGGCGCTGGGGCTGACCGTTCCCGCGATCAACGCCGTCCTGGCGCACGGCGCGTTCGCCCAGGCGACGCCGGAGGCGAGTCCAGCGGCGGCGACGTCCCCGGCGGCGGCGGGTCCGGTCAACGTTCCGATCGTGGGCAAGATGATGTCGTTCGACGACCTCAAGACCGCGATCGCCGCCGAGAAGGAGGTCAACGTCGGCAACTGGACCTACCAGGCGAACGACCAGCTGGTCAAACGCTTCCAGCAGTACGTGAAGACCGTCTACGGCGTCGACGTCAAGCTCAACTACACCGGATCGCAGACGCCCAGCACCTACCTGACCGAGCTCTACACGGCGGTCGGCAGCGGCGACAATTCGCCGTACGACGTGTTGGCGATCGAGGAGAACTACTGGGCCGAGGTCCAGCTCCAGGCCAAGACCCAGAACACGAAGCTGATGGAGGACTACCTCCCCTCGGGGCTCGTCCCCAACGCCGACCGGGTGCTCGACAAGCTCAAGCACGCGCCGACGTCGGTCGGCTTCCAGGCGTCGGCGAGCCCGGGAATCAACTACAACAAGACCAAGGTCGATTTCATCAAGGACTGGAAGGATCTGGCCGATCCCCGGCTCAAGGGCAAGCTGCTGATGTGGCTGCCCGGCGACATCACCTGC